>NZ_JBHXKE010000110.1:0-30326 GCF_042722765.1 Kitasatospora sp. NPDC058406 | reverse complement strand
GCAGGACGATGAGAAGCGGAACCATGAGTCGACCTCCGTAGTCAGTGTCGGAGGACCGACTGCCCCGCTGAACAGCTCATATTCCTGGGAATCTTTCCGCCCGACGAGGGCAGACGACCCCACGTCAGCACCGAACCACCACGTCGAGGAGATCACGATGAGCACCGGCGACAAGATCGAGAACACCGGCGAGAAGGCCAAGGGCGCGATCAAGGAAGGCGTCGGCAAGCTGACCGGCAACAAGCGCCTGGAGAACGAGGGCAGGACCGACCAGGCCAAGAGCGACGCCAAGCAGGCCGGCGAGCACCTCAAGGACGCCTTCAAGCACTGAACGTCCCACGAGACACCTCGTGGTGGTGGGCCCCGACCAGATTCAAGGCCGGGGCCCGCCACCACGTCCGCGGTCCGGACGGGGCTCCGGGCCGGGTCGCCGGGTACAGTCGCCTAGCCGTTCAGCCCCGCCGTTCGGCCCGCGCCGAACCGGGCGCGGCTACCGCCAACCGTTTCCTTCTCGTCCGGGCCAGAGGATGTCATGATCAGTACACAGGAACCGCCCGAACCGGATTCGAGGGCCCTCGGAGCCCCGGGCCTGCCGTCCGCCGAGGAGCCTACGGCGCGGATACGCCGGCGCCTGGAGCGCCTGATCGGGATCGCGGCGACCGAGGGCAACGCACTGACGCCGTTGCGCAACGGGGACGAGATCTTCGCCGCCATGCTGGCCGGGATCCGCCGTGCCCGGCACACGGTGGACATGATGACGTTCGTGTACTGGAAGGGCGACATCGCCCGTGACTTCGCCCAGGCGCTCGCCGAGCGGGCCCGGGCCGGCGTGCGGGTGCGGCTGCTGCTGGACGGCTTCGGCAGCCGGCTGATCGAGGCGGATCAGCTCGGCGCGATGGAGCGGGCCGGCGTACAGGTGGCCTGGTTCCGCAAGCCGCTGTACCTCTCGCCGCTCAAGCAGAACCACCGCTGCCATCGCAAGGTCCTCGTCGTCGACGAGGAGAGCGCGTTCACCGGCGGGGTGGGAATCGCCGAGGAGTGGTGCGGCAACGCGCGCAACGAGCACGAGTGGCGCGACACGCACGTGGAGGTCCGCGGGCCTGCCGTGGACGGTCTCGCTGCGGCGTTCGCACAGAACTGGGCGGAGTGCCACGACGAGCTCTTCGACGAGCGCGACCGGTTCATCGACCACCGCCCGCAGGGCGACGCGATCGTGCAGGTCGTACGCGGCTCGGCCAGCTTCGGCTGGCAGGACATGCAGACCCTGATGCGGGTCATGCTGGAATCCGCCGAGGAACGCTTCCGGCTCTGCACCGCGTACTTCTCCCCCGACACCTACTTCATCGAGCTGCTCTGCGCCACTGCCCGCCGCGGAGTGGAGGTGGAGATCCTGCTGCCGGGGCCGTTCACCGACAAGCGGGTCTGCCAGCTGGCCGGCCAGCACCACTACGAGGCCCTGACCGCCTGCGGCGTGAAGATCTACCAGTACCAGCCGACGATGATGCACGCCAAGGTCATCACCGTCGACCGCGTGGCCTCGCTGATCGGGTCGACCAACTTCAACCGCCGCTCCCTCGACCACGACGAGGAGGTCATGCTCGCCGTCCTCGACGCGCGGTTCACCGCGCTCCTCGACCAGCACTTCGAGGAGGACGTCGCGCTGAGCGAGCCGATCAGCGCCGGCCGGTGGAAGAGGCGGCCCGTCCTGCAGCGGGCCCGCGAACTGGCCGTCCAACCCATCCGCCGGTTCCTCTGACTCCCGCGCACGCCCGGCCCGGTCCCGTTCCGACTGCCCGTTCCAACAGCCCGTTCCGCGGCACTTCGGACGGCGCCGGTGTCCGCCGGACCTCGTCCGGGGTGCATGTCCGCTGCCTCGGGGCCGGGACGTCCGGGACGCCGTCGCGGCCGGCGACCGACCGGGTCGGCCTGTCCAACTACCCGAGGGGGCAGGGTGGTTCCCCGTCGGACAGGGCGTCGCTACCCCCGGGCGGCCGGCCTGCGGTTCTCCCGGAACACGCTGACGTCCGCCGCCTCCTCACAACGCGGGCAGGTCGTTCCGTGCATGCCGGCAGAGCCGGCCGGAGTGGCGCCGGCGCCCGTCGCCGTCATGCGAACACCCTGGGCCAGCCGGCTTCGTTCGAGCAGGTCTCGTAGTCGTGGAAGGTCACGTGCCCGCACTGCTCGCCGGTGGCCTGCTCGTACGCCTCCTCGTGGATGTAGAGGACGGCCTCGGCGTGCAGGTCGGTGAAGGGGGCGAAACGCTCGGGGTGGCCGAGGACGCTCTCGTAGGTGCGGCGGCCGGCGGCGACGACGGCGGCACGCGAGTAGAGGAAGCCGTCGTCGGACTGGGTGAACGGGGAACCGCCCGGCTCGGTCATGCCGAGGACCGGGAGGGTGCCGAACTCCGCGCGGTCGAGGGTAAAGAGCGCCTCCGCGATGCGCTCGCCGAAGCCGAGGATCTGCTCGACCGGCTCCTCGGCAAGGACGGCGGCGAGGTCCTCGCAGGCGTCGTCCAGGTCGGCGCAGTTCACGCGGCCGTCCTCGGCCACCCCGAGCCGTTCGACGAGTTTCCAGAAGCGGTCCCAGGACATGGCGGGCCGGTACTGCTCGGAGACGGGGTTCACGGGGCGCGCTTCGCTCTCGGTCGGGCTGTCGGGCTGTCGGGGTGTTCCGACACAGATCCTGCCACGTCGGTCCGACAGGCCGGGGCACGGTGACCGGAGCCCGGCCTCGACGCCCCGGCGCTCCTCGGCCGCACGACGTCCTCGAACTCGCCCGGACCGGCCGAGGAGACGAGCTCACCTGCTACCGGACCGAACACCGGGAACGACATCACTCACAGATTCGAGTGTGTGCCGGTCCCGAGTCGTAGCGGTCGAGGAATTCGTGCGCCGGAAGGTCGAGTGCATGCAGCACGGAGAACACTTCCGTACCTGCGCCCACCTCCTCGTCGCCGTCGCAGATCCGGTAGACCTGCACCATGTCGAGGACTTCGAAGCCGCCCTCCCCTGCGTACTCGGCCGATTCCCGCTCGGCCAGTTCGACCGCCTCGTCGAGCGACCGCGCCCGGAACAGCACAACACGTTCCTCGTAGGGCCGGTTCTCCGAAGTCGGCCATCGATAGAAGGTTCTGGCGCTGTACCAGGCCTTCGGCTCATACGTCATTGCCGGGCCGCCGCATCCCTTCTCACACCAGACCACGATCACCGCAGAGGAAGATCTGCTTTCGCACCGGACCCTAGACCAATCGAGACGCCGTGTCGCCGGGAATCTCCGTCGATCCGGCCCCGCCTCCGACGGAGGCCACCGCACTTCACGTGTGCGCGATCACGAGGAGGACTCTCCGCCTTCCGCACCGACGGGTTCGCGGCTCCGGCCCCCCGTGGACCGCGGACGTACGCGACCTCGCAGCCCGTGCGGCTGCGACGGAGCGGGACCACTCCACCGACCTGCCACCCAGGTTGCGGATTCAAACCCACTACCGCTAGCGTTCCGCCCCGTGGACATAGTTGGAATATCAAACCCAGTAGGCGCACCGACCGACCGGGACCGGCCCCACCGCCGAGCCGCGTTCCTGGTGGTCGCCGCCGCGGTCTTCGTCTCAAACCTCGACCTGTTCATCGTCAACGTCGCCGTCCCGGCGATGCAGCAGCACTTCCACGGCAGCAGCCTGGCCACCCTGTCCTGGGTGCTGAACGGCTACGCCATCGTCTTCGCCGCGCTGCTGGTCCCCGCCGGACGGCTGGCGGACCGCATCGGCCACCGGACGGTGTTCCTCGCCGGACTGACCGTCTTCACCGTCGCCTCCGCGCTCTGCGCGCTCGCCCCGTCCGTCGGTTGGCTCGACGCCGCCCGGGTGGTCCAGGCGGCGGGCGCGGCCGCGCTGATGCCGACCTCACTGGCGCTGCTGCTGGATGCCACTCCCCCGGCCGAACGCCCCGGCGCCGTCCGGGCCTGGGCCTCGATCGGCGGGATCGCCGCCGGACTCGGACCGGTCCTCGGCGGACTGCTGGTCGAGACCGACTGGCGCTGGATATTCCTCGCGAACGTCCCGGTCGGCATCGCCGCCGTCGCCGTGGGGGCCCGCGTACTGCCCAGGCTGCGCGGCAAGGAGGACGGACCACTGCCTGACCTGTTCGGCGCCGCACTGCTCACCGCCGCCATCGCCACCCTCGCCGTGGCCCTGGTCAAGGGCGACGAATGGGGCTGGGGCTCACCCCGAGTCCTGGGCAGCCTGCTCGCAGCCGCCCTGCTGACCGGCTGGTTCCTGCGCCGCTCGGCGCACCACCACGCCCCCATCATCGAACTGCCCCTGCTGCGCGTGCCCAGCTTCGCCGCCGCCAACACCGCAGCGCTGCTGTTCACCCTCGCCTTCGCCGGCATGCTGCTCACCTCGGTCCTGTGGTGCCAGCAGGTCTGGGAGTACTCGGCGCTGCGCACCGGCCTCGCCATCGCCCCCGGACCGCTGCTGGTACCGCCGGTCGCCCTGGGCAGCGCCGCGCTGGTACGCAGGCTCGGCCCCGGACGGCTGGCCGCGCTCGGCACCCTGCTCTTCGCCGCAGGCATCGGCTGGTGGACAGCCACCATCGGAGTCCGGCCCGGCTACACCACCGAACTGCTGCCCGGACTGCTGCTCACCGGCCTGGGCGTGGGGCTGACCCTGCCCACCCTCGTCGGCTCCGCCGCGGCGGCGCTGCCGCCCACCCGCTTCGCCACCGGCTCGGCGATCACCACGATGGCCCGGCAGATCGGCGCGGTGGTGGGCGTAGCGCTGACGGTCAGCCTGATCGGCACCCCCGACGGGCCACAGGCCGCGCTGGACGGCTTCCGACGCGGCTGGGCGGCCGTGATCGTGGCAGCACTGCTCGCCTGCACGGCCGCCCTGGTACTCGCCGCCGCCCAACGCCGGGCCGCAGAGAAATAGCCGCGCCCCCGGGCGGTACAGCTTTCTCCCGCCCGGGGTCGACCGGCTGGGACGACCGTAGGGGGATCAGGGATCTCCGACGCTGCTCCACGCGCCGAACGAGCCGTCCGTCCGCTGCCGGTTGTGGTGGAGACGGCCGTCCGGGCCGAGCACCACCAGGTCCGTGAGGCCGTCGCGGTCGACTCCCGCGGCCGGCACCCCGACCACGAAGCCGCCGAGGTCGGTCCAGTCACCGAACCGGCCGTCGGTGCCCTGGCGGTTGACGCTGAGCCCGCCGTTCCTGTTGCGCACGGCCACCACCGTTCGCCGCTCGGTCGTGGCGCCCGGGGACACGACGGCCGGTTCACCGGTGCCGCCGTGATCGGGTCCGTTGCCGACCGGCCCGGCCCCGGGCGTCCACCGACCGTCCGGTGCGGCCTGGACGAGGCTCATCGTGTAGGAGTACGCGTTCCGCCCGGGCACCGGGTCGGTACCCGAGACCTGCCGGTAGTACAGGGCCAGTCGACCTCCGGACGTCGTGGCCACGCTGATGCCGCCGACCGGGGCGATGTCCGGGAAGTCGCGGTCGAGAACCAGGGCACCGTCGGGCTCGGGCTGGGACCAGTGCAGCACCCTCGGGCGCGAGGCGGCTTTGACGGTGACGGCGAACACCTCGATCCGCCCGTCGTGGGTGGTCACGGCCGTGGGAGCGCCCTGCACTCCGGTCCCCCCGAGCTCGGCCCAGTTGCTCCATGCCCCGTTCGGTGCGGTCTGTCCCTTGGTGCTGATGCCGCCGCTCCGGTTGCGGACGAACATCTGCAGCCGTCCGTCTCCGTCGGCGGTCACGACGGGCACACTCACCTGGAGGGCACGATTGGCGAGCTTGGAGGTCTGCGGGCCCGCGACGACGTCGGGGCTGCCGTGGCTGTGCCAGACCCACCCGCCGGCGGGACCCTGCACACGGGAGACGATCTCGCCGGTGTCCGAGCGCTGGCCGAACACCTCCAGCCCGCCGTCCTGGCGGCGGGCCACCGTCACACCGGCCGCCAGCGGCCCCCCGGGGCCGCCGTCCACGACCGGGCCCTGCCACGTCTTGTCCGCGTCCTCGGCCCACTCGTGGAGCGAGCCGCTCTCCACCGCGAAGGCGTGCAGCGCGCCCGTGCGGTCGGCGGCCACCGCCTGGGTGGAGCGCGGGTAGCGCAGGTACTGTCTGGATTGCCAACTCGCGTACGGGCTCACGGCGAAGGCTGCTCCGGTGGGGATGTTGGCGTCCCGCTCGGTGTAGGTACGGAAGGTGGCCTGCTTGGTGGCGGTCTCCGTGAAAGGGAGGACGGCCGGGGAGGACCAGGTGTTGTAGTCGCGGTAGTGCTCGACCACCACCCCCCTGCGTCCGGTCGCCGTGTAGGCCGCGACGGCCGCGTCCGCGAACCACGCGGCGGAGATGTGGTCCGGGTGGTCGTGCTCCGCGTGGTGGTTCCAGAGCGTCGGGTCCGGCGCCGGATCCTGCACCCGCACCAGCGTGGGGTCCTGGTCGACCAGCACGGCCCGCAGGACGTCGATGAGCCGCGCACCGTTGTAGACCTGCGGCCACAGGGTGGCGGGCCCGTCCATGTCCAGCGTCGTCGTCTCGGCGGGCTTGGCGCTGTCCCGACTCTCCCACAACCGGCGCAGGGCGTTCCCGCCCAGGTAGGCCGAATCCGCGTACTCGGGGAGGCTGAGGAAGACGAGCTGCAACGACCGGTCGGCCCGCAGGGTGAAGCGCTCGGCGACCGGACCGCCCGGCACGGGCCGGTAGTCCTCCCGGTCCCAGCAGGCCGCCCCCGGATCGTCGGCGCAGCCGCCGGCCCCGGTTCCGGCCGCCTCGCCCGCCATCCGGGCGTAGGCGAGCCGGATGCCGTCCTGCCGGTGGGCGGCATACGCCGCCCCGGCCCCGGCGGCGCCGCCGGTGATGTAGACGGTGGTCACCTCGAAGCCGGCCCGGATGCTGCTGGACAGGTCCGGATTCATGAAGAGCAGGTCGTCGTCCTGATGCGCGACGATCTGGACGACCGTCGCCGGCCGACCGTCGGGGCGCGCGGTCGGCGGCCCTGACGCGCCGTCCGGTGCGGAGGACGGTGCGGGCGGGACAGTCCACGTCTGCGACACCGCGACGACCAGGGCCACCGCAGCCGTCGTTACCCGCCCCACCCTGTACCCCGTTCCCCGCAAACGCCGGATGCGTCCGCCCTCGGGGCGTTGACCGGGGGAATTATCGCATTGTCGTCAGGCGCGAAAGCCGCCGGCCGCCGGCACCGGGTCGGCGCGGGTCCGCCACCCATCCGGAATGCCGGGCCGCCTCGGCGCCCGAAGGTCTCCCCGCCGGGGCGAGTACGAGGTCACACGGATGCTGGTGCGGTTCGGTGTGCGGGCTGCCCCGATCTGTCTGTTGCGGGGGCCGGTTCGGACACCTCGAAAGGCGAGGGAACGGGGAAGTAGTCCTGGAGGAAGCCCGTGACGGCCGCGTCCTGTTCCTGCGGCGACAGAAGGTCCCGGGTGCCGTCCGCGAGGCAGAAGTAGTCCGCCCAGCGTTCCTCCTGCAACTGTGCGAGCCCGGCGAGGTCCTCGGTGCTGTCGGTGACGAAGTAGCCGTCGTAGAGGTGTCCTTCCACGGTGCGGGCGGTCGCATGGGCGTAGTGGACCGCCAGGGTGACCGGGGCGAGGTCGGTGGCCGCCCGGAACACCGAGCGGACGGTGTCGTGCAGCTCGGCCGCGAACCGCTCCGCGCTCTCTGCCAGCACACTGCGCAGCAGCGGGTGCGGGGCGTGCTTGAGGGTGCGCGGGTAGGTCTTGCCCACGGCGGTGGCCAGGGTCGTCCGGGTGTTCTTCTGGGCGGCGGCGTAGACGGAGTCGTCCGGTGCGGCTTCGCCGGGCGGGATGATCCGGTTGTCCGGGAAGTACCTCGGCATGCCGTTGCCGAGGAAGAAGTCCTCAGGGACCAGGGCGCGGCCGAGGAAGACGTCGTCGTTGATGTAGAGGAAGTGCTCGGCGAGCTCGGGGAGGAGGTGCAGCCGGGTTTCGATGGCGTGGGAGTTGAACACCCCGTCGGCGCCGGTGCCGGAGAACAGTTCGCGGTGCGACACGACGGTCAGGCCCGGTCGGCCGGTGTCCAGCCAGTGCGGGACCTGGTCGTCGGTGACCAGGAAGATGCGGCGGATCCACGGCGCGTGGGAGGCGAGCGCGCGCAGGCAGTACCTGAGTTCGTCGCGGTTGCGGAAGCGCTGGTCGGCGTCGCCCGCGATGCCGCTGGCGGCCACGCCGTCCTCCGGCGCGATGGGCGCGGCGGTGTGGGCCAGTCGGGCTCGTGCGGCGGCCCGGCGTTCCTGCCAGGCGGGGTCCGAGTCGTCCACCCAGGTGATCACGGCGTCGACCGGGAAGTCGACCTGGTCGGGCAGGGCGGTGGCGAAGACGTCGAGCAGTGGATAGGTCCGCCCGGCCACCGTGGCGGTGGCGGTGGCCGCGAGGGAGGGCACCCACCAGCCGAACGGGGTCTCGCCGATCGAGGCGATCGCGCCCGACGAGGGGGCTGCGGAGTCCCAGAACTCGACGTCGCAGCCGATCTCGGGACCGTACAGCAGGGAGCCGACGGCGGCGGGCCGGTAGACCCGTACGCCCTTCACCCGGTCCGGGGGCGACTGCTCATCGGCATCCGTGTCCGCGTCCTGTCGGCCGTCCTCGTCGGCACCGGCGGAGGATGCGGTGTGGGCGGAGCCGTCCCGGGTGTCCGCAGTTGCCCGGGGCGGGGCCGGAGGCACCTCGAACGCGGTGAGGGCGCCGGGCAGTTGCTCGGCCAGGACGGTGCCCAGCGTACGGCCGTGTTCCAGCAGGTCGGCGTAGACCGCCTGGCCGGCGAACGCCGCGGCCAGGGCGCGAACCGCCGCCGCCCGGTCACCCGGCGCGATCGCCAGTCGGTGGCGCAGCCGCCGGCCGGGCACCAGACCGTACGCGACGCCGGCCTCCTCCAGCGCATCGGCCACCTCGGCCAGGTTGCCGTTGCGGCGGGCGTCGGGCAACAGGTCCCTGTGCGACTCGACGACGTGGTCCCGGTACCGGGTGACGCCGGCGAGCGAGCCGAGCAACTCCTCCTCACGCTCACGCCGTGCCCACACCATCAGATCCGGTGCCGTCAGCACGGCCGGTTCCCGGGGTTCTGCGGCTTCGGCGGCCGCCTCGTCCGGAATCTGCGATTCCTCCCGCTGCACGGCCTCGCCCACGGCGCCCTCCACCTGCCGCGGATCCACTGCTCCGGACTCGAACTGTGCGGTGGCGAGCGGGCAGGGAGGAGCAATGGTCAGCAGCGCGCGAACCGCCGAGGAGATGGATATTTGACGGATCGACATGCAAACTCTTTTCCCGGGAATCCCGCTGTCAGCTGCGGGATCAAAAAGGGATGCAGCATCAGGAATTCCTTCCTGCTCTGCATCGCAATGAGAGTGTCGGGAGTGGTTCGCACATGCCACACGACCATGAAGACAGCTCCTCCCCGGACTTTCTGGGCACGGGTGAAGCCGACGTGAAGGGATCGTACACGCCTGCACATCGATTACCTAGTCGAGTTGGCAAGGATCTGACAACCACTCGGCGCCGCTTCCGGCAGTGCAGGTGAATGCGATTAATATGTCCGATATGGATTTGCTTTTCAGAGTTCATGATTGAGTGTCCAACTCGCAGCCATCGTGGGTAATCATGCGGATTGGGCCGGGGATCACCCCTTTGGGCGTTGTCGCCCCGCAGGGGGTAGGGGCCGCCGCAGGGCGGGGCGCGGCAGGCCGGGCGGCGCCGACGGCCGGGACACCGGACGCGGACGGCCACGCCCGCTCGGCGCCGATCATCCCCGGCAGACCCCGGCAGGCTCCGGCAGACCCCGTCCGGACGACCGTGATCACGATCCGCAGCCGCCGTTCGGTGCAGCGCACTTGAGGGCCCTCCCGGTCACCACGGGCCGACACCACGGGCCGAGGACGTCGCCGTCGGGGCTGCGGCGCCGAGGTCACGCCGAGTGAACCGTGTCACGCCGGGTGGATGAGGCGGCTCTCGTAGGCGAAGACCACGGCCTGTATCCGGTCGCGGAGTTCGAGCTTGTGCAGGATGCGCCCCAGATGGGACTTCACGGTCGCCTCCGCGAGGTGGAGGGTGGCCGCGATCTCGGTGTTGGACAGGCCGCGGCCCACCTGGACGAGCACCTCGCGTTCACGGGCGCTCAGCCGCTCCAGCCGCTCGTCGCACTCGGTGCTGCCGCCGTCGGGCAGGTGTGGGCGGAGGCTCTCCAGCAGGCGTCGGGTGATCCGCGGGGAGACCACCGCGTCGCCTGCGGCGATGCTGCGTATCGCGGTGAGGAACTCCTCGGGCCTGGTGTTCTTCAGCAGGAAGCCCGAGGCTCCCGCGTTGAGTCCGGCGAAGGCGTACTCGTCCAGGTCGAAGGTGGTGAGGATCAGCACCCTGGTCTGCGGGGAGACCTCGATGACCTGCCGGGTCGCCTCGATCCCGTCGGTCCCGGGCATCCGGACGTCCATGAGGACGACGTCGGGGCGCAGTTCCCGGGCGAGGCGGACGGCCTGGAGGCCGTCCGCGGCCTCGCCGACCGGTGCCATGTCGGGCTGGGCCTCCAGGACCGTGCCGAAGGCCATCCGGAGCAGCGCCTCGTCGTCGGCGATCAGGATGCGGATCGTCATGCGGACGCCGCTCCGCTGCTGTCGAGGAGGAGACGGGTGTGGACTCCCCAGCCGCCGCCCGGGAGCGGTCCGGCCCGCAGCCTCCCCCCGTAGGCGGTCGCACGCTCGCGCATGCCGGGGATGCCGTGGCCGGAGGGTGTCGCGGCGCCGGGCGGCCGGCCGGGACCGCTGTCCGTGACGTCCACGGTGACGGTCTCGGCCGAGCACTGTATCCGGACCGTCGCGTGGGTGCCGGTGGGGGTGTGCTTGAGGGCGTTGGTCAAGGCTTCCTGTACCAGGCGGTAGACGGTGAGTTGGGCGGTGGCGGGGATGTGGGTGTGGCCGCCCCGGACTTCGAGGCGGGTCGGCAGCCCGGCCGTGCACATCTGGTCCGCGAGGGTCTCCAGTTGGGCGATGCCCGGCAGCGGGTGGCGCTCCGCGTCCGGTTCGTCGGTCCGCAGGAGGCCCAGCGAGCGCCGCATGTCGGTCAGGGCCTGGCGGCCCGTCTCGGAGACCTGGAGCATCGCGGTGGTGGTCTTGTCGGGTGCCCGGTGCTGCGCGTAGACGGCGGCGTCGGTGAGCGCGACCATGACGGACAGGTTGTGGGTGACGATGTCGTGCATCTCCCGGGTGATGCGGGTCCGTTCCTCGGCCACGGCCAGCCGGGCCTGCTGTTCCTGTTCCTGCTCCAGGCGTGCGGCCCGCTCCTCCAGAGCCGCGAGGAAGGCGCGCGAGGTCCGCACGTTCACCCCGAGGACGGCGGCGGCGACGGCCATCGCGGTGAGCGCGACGAAGGGGGTGAGGAACGCGCCTTCCGAGGCCCAGCGCAGGCAGGCCAGGAGGGCGCCTGCCTCCACGACGGCAGCGGCGACGAGCGTGCCGCGCCGGCCCGTGTGCGCGGCCGCCGTGTAGAGGGCCACCAGCAGGGCGATGTCGGCGGGCAGTTGGACGTCCACCAGCAGTTGGACGAAGGCTGCCGCGGTCACGGCGCCGAACACGGCGAGCGGGGCCCGGCGTCGCCACACCAGGGGCAGCGCGAGGGCGGCGGTGAGGGCCAGGTCGGTCGGCAGTTCCTGCGGCGCACGGGTGGTGACGACGTTGAGGAGGAGGAGCGTCGGCAGCAGCGAGTCCCATGCCGTGGGCGGCAGCCGGGAGCCCCGGCGCCTGGCTGCCGTCACCGGTCGCTCCGCTCGCGCGGAGGTCGGGCCGGTGTCCCCGGGGGGCCGGGAGCCTGCCCGCGCCCGTCGCACCGGCACCCGCACCCGCTCCCGTACGCGGTCCCGCACCTGGTCCCGGTCGCGGGTGTGGTCCCGGTCCCGGTGGCGTACCCGGTGGGCCTTGCCGGGTTCCGCAGCCACCTCGGTCATCACACGTCCCTGTCGATTCGGCATCAAGGGCGGCCCCGGCCGGGGCCGCCGGCGCGCACCACCGGATCGGGGCGGGTCACGGGGAACGTGCGCCTCGCGCTGCCCGGCACGTACCGCAGCCCTGCCACCGTAGGCCGCCGGCCCCACGGAGCACATGAGTCCACCGTCGGAGGGAGCCGTGGCGACGTACGACCCCAGGAGGAGTCCCGTTACCTCCCGGGGTCGCAAAGCGGCCACCCGTCCGGCGCGCTCGACTGCTGCTCCGGTGGCACGCGGACCCGCCGCGGATTGCGACCCCGGTCGCACACGGCGGCGACCCGGGAGCGATGTGGCGACGCATGCCCGGCGCCGAGTATGGCCGGGTGAACGAGATCATCCCGGGACTGAACATGTCCCTTCCGGAAGTCCTTGCCGTACTGAGCGCCGTCGTCCTGGTGGTGGCGCGCTGGATACCCCCCGCCGCCCGCCCACGCGTCACGATCGCGGCGGGCGCGCTCCTCCTGCTGTCCGCGACGGCCGTGAGTGCGGCGGGGATCCGCTGGCAGGTCGTGCCGGTCCTGGCGGGCGCCGCCCTCGCGCTGCCCTTCGCCGTCTCCCCCCTGCTACGACGCCGAACCGCCAGGCCGGCGTGGCGGGCCCGCTGGTGGCTGGCGTTGCCGGGATCGGCGGCCTGCATCGGTCTGATCTCCTGCGGCCCGGTGGCCGCCTGGGCCTTCCCCGTACCCGTGTTCCCCGAACCGTCCGGCGACTTCGCGGTCGGCACCCGCGTGGTGCAGTGGACCGACCCGCGCCGCCCCGAGACCTTCACCGCCGATCCGGACGACCTGCGCACCGTCGTGGTCCAGCTCTGGTACCCCGCCCGGAGGAGCCCCGCAGGGACGCAGCGCGCCCAGTACCTCGGACGCACGGAACAGGAGGCGCGCACCGTCTCCGACGCCCTCGCCCACGGGGTCGGCCTACCGGGCTTCCTGATCGACGGCGTTCCGCGCGCCCGCACCCATGCGGTCGTCGACGCCCCCGTCGAGGGGACGGGGGGACGGTTCCCCGTCGTGCTGTTCTCTCCCGGGTCGGGCGGCGTACGCACCCAGAACACCGCCTGGGCGGAGGAACTGGCCAGCCACGGCTACGTGGTCGCCGCCCTCGACCACCCGTACGACTCCTCCGCCGTCGTCCTCGCCGACGGCCGGACGATCACCACCGAGATCTCCTCCAGCGGCGACCGGGACAAGGACGAGGAGCTGGCCGCCGGCTGGACGGCGGTCCGGGCCGCCGACCTCGGCTTCGTCCTCACCCGGTTGGAGGGTCTGGACCGGGGTGAGACCACCGACCCGCTGAACGGACGTCTGGACACCGGCCGGGCCGCGGTGACCGGCCACTCCATGGGTGGCGCCGCCGCCCTGCAGGCGGCCCGGAACGACCGCCGGTTCGACGCCGTCGTCGATCTCGACGGCTACCCCCACGGCCCCACCTCCCCCTCGCTCACCCAGCCGGCGCTCGCACTCACCCAGGCCGTCACCCCCGGAACCGACTCGCGCTACCTCCCCCGCCTCACCGAGGCCCTCGGGTCCGCCACCGCGACGAGCTACCGGCTCACCGTCCCCGGCGCCGCGCACCTCACGTTCATGGACGGCCCCCTGTACCTGCCGCCCGTGCCCGCGATCGTCGGCTCCCTGGGCCGCACCGAGAGCCCGCGCATCGTCGCCGCAGCCACCCTCGCCTTCCTCGACACCGTCCTGAAGGAGAAGCCCGGCGACCTGGCGGGCGTCCTGCCGGCCTACGGCGACCTCACCGTCCACCGCCCCGTCCAGCGGCCCTGATCAGCCGTCGCCGGACACGTAAGGCCTCCGGGCGAGAGCGGAACGGGCCACGGCACCACGCCGGGCCCGTTCCCGTTCGTTCCCCCGTTCCCGCCAGACCCTTGGTCACCCTCGGGAATCACGACGAGCGCGCCGGGCAGAGCGACACCACCCGGGTCGGGGGACACAAGGACCCCTGGTGGCACCGCGCACCGGCCCGGCTCCTGGGAACGGAGCCGGGCCGACGGTTCGGAGCGGGGCGGTTCGGGGCGGGCCGGCCCGGGGCGCGGCGGTTCGGGGCGGGGCGGCCCAGGGCGCTTGGGGTCAGGGCGGTCCGGGGGTCAGGACACGAGCTTGATGACCGCCTCGGCCGCGGCCTTGCCCGCCGCGGACACGATCGCCTTCACGAGGTCGCCGAGGGCTCCCGTGACGCCGGCCGCGAGGGTGTCCGTCGCATCCAGGTCGGCCTTGAAGGTGCCGTTGAGGATGCCGTCCCACTTCTCGGTGATCTGCGGGTTGTTGCCCACGAACGTGAAGTCGTCGTTGCGGTCCGGCGTGCCGAAGGGCAGGCCGGCGACGGTTCCCTCGGTGTGGCCGGAGTGCTGGAAGGTGAACACGGTCCCGTCCGGCGTCATCACGGCGGCGCTGATCGTGTAGTCGATGTTGTCGAAGCCGCTGTCGTGCGCGTGCGTGCTGAACGAGAAGAAGCCGTCCTGGCGCATCACGACGTGCGCCGAACCTCCGATCGCGATGTCGGTGGTGACGTCCTGGTCGAAGTTCCTGCTCGACGTGTCGTACCAGAAGTGGTCCCGGACGGAGGCGTCGCCACCGACGAACCAGAGCTCCATGCTCCCGGGGATCCGGGAGACGGCCGCGATGCCGCTGGTGACGGAGGCACTTCCGGGCGGGGCCAACTCGAACCCCTGCCACGCGCTGCCCTCGTACCAGAACCGGTCCTGCACCGAACCGTTGGGCCCGACGAACCAGACCTCCATACTGCCGGGAATCCGCGAGACCGCAGCGACACCGGTGTGGGTGGAGGCGCTACCGGCGGGAGCCAGCTCGAACCCCTGCCACGTGCCGCCCTCGTACCAGAACCGGTCCTGCACCGAACCGTTCCCGCCGACGAACCAGACCTCCATACTGCCGGGAATCCGCGAGACCGCAGCGATGCCGCCGGTGACGGAGGCACTGCCCGGAGGGGAGAGCTCGAACCCCTGCCACGCGCCGCCCTCGTACCAGAACCGGTCCTGCACCGAACCGTTCCCGCCGACGAAGAAGACCTCCATGCTCCCGGGAATCCGCGAGACCGCAGCGATCCCCCCGATGGTCGACGCGGTTCCGGGGGCCGAGAGTTCGAACCCCTGCCAGGCACTTCCCTCGTACCAGTACCGGTCCTGCACGGAGCCGTTGGCCCCGACGAAGAAGACCTCCATACTGCCGGGGATGCGCGAGACGGCCGCGATGCCGCCGGTGACGGAGGCACTGCCGGGCGGGGCCAACTCGAACCCCTGCCACGTGCCGCCCTCGTACCAGAACCGGTCCTGCACCGAACCGTTCCCGCCGACGAAGAAGACCTCCATGCTCCCGGGAATCCGCGAGACGGCCGCGATGCCGCCGTTGGCGGAGGCACTGCCGGGCGGCGCGAGCTGGTAGCGCCGCCACGGCGACCCGTCGTACCAGTACGCCCCCTGGACCGAGCCGTCCGAGGCGACCCACCAAACCTCCATGCTTCCGTCGATCCGGGAGACCGCGGCGACCCGGCTCGACAGCGACGAACCGCCGGCCGACGCAAGCACGAACTGGTTCCAACTCATCTGGGACCTCCGGTGGTTCTGTGCCGAACACACGAGCCGGGAAGGGACCCGGCCCGAGGAGCGGGGAGCGCCGGGCCGGATCCCCGAACCGATCGCTCAACGCGTGCTCCTACGTTAGGAATTCACCGCGGCACCCACATGAGGCCGTGGTCCCGCGTATGTCCCGGGACCGGTGCACCAGTCGCGCACGCTCCGCCGTGGGACCGGCCCTCCGAACGGGACGTCACCCGCACGCCCCGCTCACGGAATCGGGGAACTCCGCCCATGGCGGAGCACCCGGTGAGCCCCCGTGCGGCCGGAACGGCGGGGCGGCAGAAGTCGGACAAGCGGGAACGGCCGGCAGACGGGCGGCCCCCGCTGTCTCCCGTGCTTCGGGCAGCTCGCCGACTCGGCCACCGGTACCGGGCGGTGTTCGGCGAAACGCCCACGACCTGGTGCTTCCCGGCTCCACACGCTTGGCGGCTGATTGGATCGGCGCTACCTGCATCCATCCGCTTCGCCCAGGAGACGACATGCGCACCCACCTCACCCGCGGCACGGTCACGCTCACGTTCCTCGCCGCGGTTGCACTCCCTGCCGTCGGCTCGGCGAGCGCCGCGCCGGAGCCCGCCTACACCTGCCAGGCGGTCCTGGTCGACGACATCAACCGCGTGGCCGGTTCGGGCTGCACGGGCGGTCCGAGCGGCTACGAAGGCGCGGGAAGCATCTAGGACAAGGAATCCGACACCGTCTGGCAGTGCGCGCTCCTCGGCTCGGCCGACGACCCGGACCTGCCGGGGAAGCTGACCGTCGTCGGAGTCCTCGGCTGCGAGCGGCAGGGCGGTGACCCCGTGGTCGAGTGATGTCCCACGCTTGGGCACCCGGTGCCACCGAGGGGCCGGTCAGCCCGACTCACCGCGCGCCGCCCCGGGCCCGGGTGTCCCCGCGCCAGGGCCCCGGCGCCGACCGCACGACAGGACTAGAGACCGCCCCGGACAGCCAGGAAGTGCAGCACGGTGAAGACCAGATAGGCCGTCAGGGAGATCCGGTTGACGAGCAGGTCCGGGTGGCCGAGCGGGCCGGGGCGGGATTCCCGGGGGCGGAGTTCCGGGTGACGGGTGGCATGGCCGACACCGGCGGCAAGAGCGGCGGCGTCGAACCCCTGGACGCCGAACCAGGAGGCGACCCGGCCGCCGAACTCCAGGGCACCGGCGTCGCGGACGGTGACGGACAGCCGGCCGCCCTCGGCCGTGGCCGCGGTGATCTCCTCCCAGCCCGCCCGGCGACGGGCGAGGCCGGCGGACACCGTCACGCCGTCACGGTCGACGGCGGCCTGCCAGCCGAGCCGGGAGACGACACCGACCAGTGCGATGCCGCCGATGAGCAGGGGCTGCAGCAGCCCGCTCCACCAGCCGGACTCGGCGCGCAGCACGCCCAGGACGGCCAGCAGTACCGCGACAGCCGGTCCGCACAACAGGCGCAGCGGACGCGGCATCTCCCACACCCCGGCGGCCATCGGCACGGTCGGGGTTTCGGCAGGGGCCCCCGGGTCGGCGGCGGCGGCGGGGTCCCCGGCAGCGACGGGGCCGGCCGGCCGGACTTCGGGGGCGCAGACGACAGCCGTCCACGTGCCGGTCGTGCCCGGGTTCCCGGTTCCCGGGTCGTCCTCCGGGGGCAGGACCAGCAACTGGGCGTAGGGGCCGTCCGGTCCCTGGTAGAGCAGAGCGGGCAGGGGTGGGCCGGCGACCGGGCCGTACGCCTCCTCGCCATCGGTCTCGTCCTCGTCGTCCTCGTCGTCCTCGTCGTCGGCTACGTCCTCCCCGCCCCAACGGCCGTCCGCCCAGGTGTGCTGCTCGCGCAGCGTCAGCTCCCAGCGCGGGCCGCCGAAGAACGGCCCGGCCTTCGGGCCGCCGTCGAACTGGAACAGGACGCGCACAGCGGGCGCGCCGGGGCGTTCGGTCAGTGAGTGCCGGACCCGGACCGCCTTGGCGGCGGAGGCCAGCAGGATCACGCCGGTCCCGCCGACCCCGGCGGCCGTCACGAGCAGGCTCGGGTCGAACAGCGGAGCCGTCACCGCCGGGCCGAGCAGCACCAGGCCCACCACCCGGCGCCCGACCGGCCGGACGGGGTGCTCGGCGAACGGGGAGGGCTGGCCCGCGGCCGTCCAGGGGTACGGCACCTCGGGGCCCATGAGGTCGGTGAGCTGCTGCCGGGCCCGCTGACGGCCGAGGGCGGCGGTGATCAGCAGGGCCGCCAGGGCCGTCTGTGCGAGCGTCAGCGCCCACCGGGTCAACTCGTCGGGGACGCCCGGGACGTACCAGCCCACCGGAATCAGGGCGAGCGCCGTCAGCGGCAGCCCCCTGGGGCGGGCCAGCAGCGCCAGTGCCTGGGCCACCAGGGCCGCGAGCACCACGTCCGCCGACTCGTACCAGCGCGGGGCACCGGCCACGTCGAGGCCGTCGGCCCGGGCGGCGACCAGCACGAACAGGGCCACCGGCAGCAGGACCAGCCAGCGGCTGTCCCAGCGGTGGGCCGCACGGGCGGCGTGCCAGCGCTCCGCGGCCTCGGCGGTGAGCGGCGCGGCCGTAGGCAGTGGGGGTGCGGGCTGGAACATGCGTCCGATGCTGTCACCCGACCCGGCCGGCCATGAACCCGGGGCACCCGGGCGAGCCGGCCTCGGACCCCGGGCGGTCGCGCGCGGTGCGATCAGCTGTCCGATCACGCGTACGTGGCCTCGCGGTTGCACGTCGTGAACGCCACTGCCTAGGCTCACCGGGCACCGCACCACCTGCACCCACGGAACGAGGAACCCGCCATGACCACCGCCGCCGACGCCCTGCTGGACCGCAAGATCGACGTCTGCTTCGGGCAGGCCGACCTCGACAGGGACGGGGTGATCGACGCGACGGACATCCTGGGGCTCGCGTCGCGGGTGATCGACGCCTCGGGGGCGGCGTTCGACGCACCGGAGGCGACGGCGATGCTGGCCGCGGCCCAGGGCTGGTGGCGCGCCCTGGTGGCCGACTTCGACACCAACAGGGACCGGAAGATCCAGCGGCACGAGTACCGGGCCGGGATGCGGTTGCTGGCCCAGGCACCGGGCGCGTTCGACGACGTACTGGCTCCGGCGGCGCACGCGGTGTTCCGGCTGATGGACCGGGACCGGGACGGGAGGATCTCGGCAGCGGAGTTCTGGGACTTCCAGCGCGCCTTCAGCTCCACCGAGCCGGCCGCACGGTTCGCGTTCGAGAAGCTGGACACCGACCGGGACGGAGTGCTGTCGGAAGCCGAGGTGCTGTCGGCCTTCCGCGGCTTCTACACCTCCACCGACCCGCACCACGTCGGCAACTTCCTCTTCGGCGACGCGCTGAACTAGACCCGGCCGGCCCCGGCGGGAGGCTGCCTACGGCGCCCTGCGACGTCCGGAGGGACGAGGGCACCCCTCACCCCATCCTCAGCGGAACGCGGCGACGTGGCGGTCGGCCCAGTCGGTGAAGGTACGCGCGGGACGGCCGAGCACCTGCCGGACGGCCGGGCTGATGCGCAGTTCGGCCCCGTTCGGGGCGCCGAGGATGTCGAGGGTGTCGTCGGCGAGTTCCACCGGCATGCTTCGGGCCATCGCGGTCCTGGCCTCGTCGCGGGTGAGCTCGTGGAACCGCAGGGGCGAGCCCAGTGCGGCGGAGATGGCCTGTGCCTGCCCGCGCGGGCTGATCACCTCCGGGCCGGTCAGCTCGTACACGCCGCCGAGGTGCCGGTCCTCCAGCAGGCAGGCCGCCGCGACGTCGGCGATGTCCGTCGGGTCGACGACCGGCGCGCCGATGTCGCCGAACGGGGCCACGACGGTCCGCCGCGTCCGGATGGACTCGGCCCACCACAGCACGTTGGAGGCGAAGCCGCCCGGCCGCAGGATCGCCCACTCCGGGGCGGAGTCCCGGACGAGGTCCTCCAGTGCCCGCATCGCGATCCGGGTCGGGCCGAACGGCCTGGTGGACACGCCCTGCGTGGAGAGCAGCACGATGCGCCGGACCCCGGCCTCCACGGCTCGGCCGACGACATCGGCCGGGGCTGTCCCGGGGCCGTGCAGGTCGCCCGACAGCAGCAGGAAAAGCGCCTTCGCCCCGGCGAGCGCGGGCTCCAGAGCGGCCGGCTCGGCCAGATCGGCTACGACGTGCCGGACGCCGTCCGGCACGGGCGCCGCGTGCCGCGAAACCGCCGTCACCTGTTCTCCCGCCCCGGCCAGTGCCCGCGTCAGCGGCCGGCCGATGTTTCCGGTGGCCCCGGTCACCACGATCATGATCAGCTCCTCGCTCGATGTCCTGCGCTCGTGTGCATGCGCTGCTGTGCAGTGCTGACGCTAGGACGGCGGGCTTACCACTGGTAAGGACATACCTGAAGGTAAGCTCCGAACATGACGGAAGGCTTGCAGCCAGGGCGCAGTGACACCGGCAAGCGGTATGAGGTGTTTCACACCGACTGCGCGGCACGCGACACGGTCGACCACGTGACCAGCCGATGGGGGGTCTGGGTGCTGATCTCCCTTCAGGGCAACGACCTGCGGTTCTACGAGCTGCGCGACAGCATCCGGGGCATCAGCGAGAAGATGCTCGCGCAGACCCTGCGCGCGCTGGTCCAGGACGGCCTGGTGTGGCGGACGGTCGAGCCGACCACGCCGCCTCAGGTCACCTACGGGCTGACCGAGTTCGGCCGGGACGTCGGCGAGCCACTGCTGGAACTGTTCGACCGGATCACCCGGTGGCTGCCGCCGGGCACCGCCGACCGGACACCCGCCGATGGATCACGACCCCGGTCGTAGACACGTCGGGTAAGCCGGCGAGGAAGTCGATCGCCCCCGCTCGCCCCGCCAGATGTGGTCGCGAGTCTCCCCCCACCGCGGGGCCCACAGGATCTGCGTGCGCCAACCTCTCCGCCCGCCTCCGGTGCGCGCGGATCGTGGCGCCGACCGGTCGCGCTCAAGGACGGCGCTCCGGATCCGGGGCGCCGATCCGGCCGATCGTGTCGGCACGACGCGGCCCCCGGACCGGCGGGCTGCCGGTCCGGGGGCCGTGGTCGGTGCGCGGCGGGAGTTCCCGCCCATGCGCGTGCCCGCCTGCGGGGCGCCTACTGGCGGGATCCCCACGCCCCGACGGCGGTGACGGCGGGGATCTCCCCTGCCGCTGCCGCCGAGCTGACGTCGCCCCACCCGCTCCAGCCGCGGCTGTAGTCGCCCAGGATGTCGTACAGGTGACCGTTGTTTACCGCGTACAGCCGCAGGTTGTCGCCCGTGGTGGCGGCGGCGAAGGTGGTGATGCCGCCGAGGCCGGTCGCGGCGGAGACGTTGCCCCAGCTGCCCCAGCGCCCGGCGTTGTAGTCGGCGCCGACGTCGTACAGCGAGCCGTCGATCAGGGCGACGACGTGGACGGTGCCGTTGACGGCGGTGGCGGTCAATTCGGTGGGCCGGCCGGGCTGGCCGATGGAGCCGGTCAGGTCGCCACCCCGCCAGGTGCCGCGGTCGTAGTCCCCGTCCGCCGTGTACAGGCGGCCGTTGGCGCCGAGCGCGTACACGTGCAGGACGTTGCCGGTCATCGCGGCGGCGACCTTGGTGATCCGGGTACCGAAGGAGACGTTGGCGGTGATCGCGGCCCAGCCGGTCCAGCGCCCGACCGCGTAGTCGGCGGTGGCCTCGTAGAGTCCGCCGTCGGCGGCGACCACCAGCTTGGTGGAGGTCCCGTTCTCGACCACCGACAGGTCGGTGATGTTCTTGCGCTCGGAGTTGCCGCCGGCGCCGGGGAGGCCGGGCAGGGCGATCTGGTCCCAGTGCCGGGTCGCGCCGGGGTACCCCTGGTCGTAGGTGACCAGGTACCCGTTGAGGTTCGCGAACTGGTGCTTGCCGCCGTGCGTGCCGGCCAGCTTGATGGGCCAGTTGCCGACCAGCGCGCGGGCGTTCGTGAAGGGCGACCAGACGCCGTTCCCGTAGTTGCCGGTGGCCTGGTAGAGCGCGTGCTCGGTCATCGCCAGCAGGCCGGTCTTCTCGCCCGGGAGCGCGGCCAGGTAGGCCCGGGAGTACTGGGCGTCCACCTGCTGGGTGGCGGTCGCCGTCCTCTGACTCGCGTCCCTCACGGTGTAGGTGACCTGGTAGGTGCCCGGCTGGGCGTACTGGTGCGGGGTGCCGGGATCCTGTGAGGGGGTGCCGTCGCCGAAGTCGATCTGCTGCAGCGTGACCGGCCAGGGCGAGTCCGGGACGGAGGCCGTCGCGGTATAGACCAGGTCTCCGGTGGTGCCGAGGGTGACCTGCGGCTTCAGCGGACCGGGATCGGTGACGGTGACGGGCGCGGCGTTCGGGTCGCTGACGACCGTGCCGCCCCGCCCGTCGGTGGCGGTGGCGGTCACCCTGTAGGTGCCCGCCGTGGCGTAGACGTGATCGGCGGACCGGGAGCCGGTGGTGACGACCGGAGTGCCGTCGCCGAAGTCGAAGGTGTAGCCGAGGTCGACCTGCCAGACGGTCGTGGCCGTGGCGGTGGCGGTGACGGCGAACGGTGCCGGACCGAAGGCGGTCTGGAACACGCTGCCGACCGTGCCGACCACGACGGACTTCGGCGCGTGGAACTCGTACGCACCGCGGTCCAGGAAGCCGCCCGCCGGGGAGTCGGGGAGGTCCGGGTGGTCGACCGGGCTGCTGCCGAGCAGGTCGGTGCCGGCGGCGCCGGGAGCGTTCGGGTCGGCGGAGTCGATCGCGCTGGTCGCGGTGACGGGCAGCCTGTCATCGACGAACTGGCCGCTGACCGGGAGGTTCTGCAGGAACGTGACCTCCTGGTCCGCGTCGTGCTTGCCCTGCCCGGTGGCGGCCGCGAGCGAGTCCGGCGAGGTGTGGTCGGTTCCGGCCCAACGGTAGAGGGGGGCGCCGGTCCAGGAGTGCACGGTGTTGTAGTCCACCGTGGCGGTCGGAGCGGCGGCGGCGGACACCGAGACCACGGGCGCGGGGTCGACGTACCAGCACCGCTGGGAACGGTAGAACGGGTAGTCGGCCGAGGCCCCCGAGATGACGTTGTTCTCGACCACACCGTCGCCGGACGCCCCGTCCAGTGCCACGGCGGTGCCACAGACGTTCGCGATGGTGTTGTTGACCACGCTGACGTGCGACGCGCCGGTGGCCCGGACGGCGTACTCGGCCGAGGCGGCGAAGTCGTTGTGGGCGATCGACACACGCTGGACGCCGGTGTCCACCGACACACCGGCCTGCTGGAACCAGAACCGGTTCCGGGTCACGCTGACGTCCGAGGTGTGCCCGACCAGTTTGACGGCGGGGTTGTCGGTCGTGAGGCGGAAGTTCTCGATGAAGCTGTTCGCCTCCAGCCGGATGTCACTGGAGTCGGTCACGACCACGGCGAGCGGGGACATGCTGAAGGTGAGGCCGCTGACCACGATGTGCTGCGCACCCGTGATCTCCAGTCCGGTCCCCGGGTTCTTCCCCGACAGGACCGGTGACTTGGCGGCGGGTGAGCCGTCACCGCGGATCACGATCGGCTTGTCGGCGGTGCCGGACCGGGTGACCTGGAGCCCCGCGACGTAGCCCCGGCCGGGCGCTACCTGCACGGTCTGCCCGGGGCCGGCCACGTCCACTGCGGCCTGGATGGTGCAGTAGGGCCGGGCAGCGGTGCCGATGCCGGTGTCAATGCAGTTCGACGTGGTGGCGTTGTCGACGTAGAGGACGGCGGCCGGATCTGCGGCGTGGGCCGGAGCCGGCAGCCCGAACGTGACGACAGCCGCGGTGGCGGCCAGGCCGAGGGCTCTGCGGGTGCGCACGGTGGCGACTTCCCCCTTTTTCTCATGGAGATGACCGCGATTCGCCTCGTGTGGGTGCCGTCGGCAGCTACCACCCGGCGGAACCGCGGTGAAGATCGCGATCAGTGTGGCAGAACGTCAGTGCGGTTTGCCACGACATTCCGAGGCGCCGGGAGGGCCGCTGTCGACGTGGGCGGCGGCACCGAACAGGTCGCCCCTCGCCGCTCGTCGTCCGGATCGACGGCGACACGGCCGGGAGGTGGCCGCGCCCGCCGCATTGACGGGTGTGGACCCGCGCAGCGGGGGCAGCCGACGGGCCGACAGCGGGTCCCGCAGCCGGAGCCTGCGGCAGCAGAACGGCCCCGAGTACGACCCCGACCGGCACGACGCCACCGACCGGCTCTACCAGAACGCGTACTCCAGTTACTACGGCACCTACTACGGCGCCCCCATCTGAGCCGGCAAACCACGGCGGGGCCGCCCCCGGGGACGGCCCCGCCACCGTTCAACGCCACGCCCGACCGCGCCCCGCTCGCGCCGGGAACCGTGCGGGAACCGCCCCCGGCGAAGAACCCGGAAGTACCCCGGAAGTGTTCTGGAAGTGCTCCGGGAGCGACCGGACGGCGGACGGCAGGACAGGTGGGACGCGGCCCGACAGATTGCGAAACCCGCCGCACCGCGGTGTACGAACAAGGGAGAAGGTCATGACACGTAGTCGTGGGGACGCCCGTCTCCGCCACCCCCGGCACGAGCGGCGCGGTGAGGCCCGGCTGCCCGCCGTTCTCGCCACGCTGGCTGCGATCCTGCTGTACGTGGCGCTCCCCCAGCAGCTGCTGGTCGCACCCCGTTACGTCCTGCCGGCGCTGGAGCTGCTCCTGCTGATCCCGCTGGTCGCCGTCAACCCCCTGCGGCTGACCCGCCAGAACCGCATCTCCCGCGCCATGTCGCTCACCCTCGTCCTGCTGATCGGAGCCAGCAACCTCGCCTCGCTCGGCATCCTGATCCACGGCCTGGTCTCGAAGCAGGTGGAGGACGGCGGGGAGCTCCTGGTCGCGGCCCTCCAGGTGTGGCTGACCAACATCATCGTGTTCGGCCTCGCGTACTGGGAACTCGATCGAGGCGGCCCCGTCAGCCGAACCCAGGCCCCACGCGCCGAACTCCCCCTGGCGGACTTCCGGTTCTCCCAGGACGAGAACGACGACGCCGTGCAGGAGGTCGCCGACGGCGCCAGCGGCTCGTCCGACTGGGTCCCCACCCTGCCGGACTACCTCTACATCTCGGTCACCAACTCCACCGCGTTCAGTCCCACCGACACGATGCCGCTCTCCACCCGGGCGAAACTCCTGATGAGCATCGAGAGCATCGCCGCCCTGATGACCTCCCTCCTCGTCATCGCCCGCGCCGTCAGCATCCTCCACTGAGTGGCGCGCCGACGGACGGCGAGGTCCTCAGCATCGCGGGACGCCTGTCGACTCGCACGTAGGGCATCGGGACCGTTACCGAACCGCGGGGCCGGCCCGCCCGGGAGCGGGCCGGACGTCAGGCGAGTGCGAGGAAGAGCTTTTCCAGTTCGGCCTCGCTCATCGGCGGCTCGTCGCCGTCCGCGACGGCCATGCACTGCCGCATGCCGCTGGCCACGATCTTGAATCCGGCCCGGTCGAGGGCACGGGAGACAGCTGCCAACTGCGTCACGACATCCTTGCAGTCACGCCCTGCCTCGATCATCGCGATGACGCCGGCGAGCTGGCCCTGGGCCCGACGAAGGCGATTGAGGACCGCGCCGACCGCTTCGTCGTCGACCTGCATTCCCATACCTCCAGAGAGTCACTCGCCCGCGAGTTTACCCCGTGGGGTATGTCGCGGGCGCCTCGGGGCGATCAAGGACCCTCCTGGGCAGGGCCGGTCGGCTCCGGTCTGCGACTCGGCGCCGCTGTCCACCGAAGCTGAACCCGACCGCCACCGGCCACCTCGCGACCCGCCGACCAGGAGCAGACCGCGTCCTCACCTGCGCAGGACACCCACCCACCGACGTCACAACCCACGGGCGCAGCCTGCCACTCGTCGCCGACAGCTCCGGGGCGAGGTCAGTGGGGATCGCCTACTTGGTCGGCCACGGCGAAGTCTGCCCCGCAGTCCGTGCAGTGCGCGCTTCCGAAGAGGTAGGTCACAGCAGTGGCCACCTCGTTCTGGCCGTCGGTGAGAGCGAGTGCGTGGATCCGTTGGCCGATGCCGCGCAGGTCGCCAGGGCCCACGGGCCGCAAAGGGGCCTTCTCCACGTGGTCGTTCAGGGCGTAGTCGCCGCTCGTGGAGAAGTAGCCGTAGTCACCGATGGCGATGAACAGGCTGGTTTCGCAGTCGGGACAGGAGATCTGGTACTCCCCGTTCACGAGTCCCCACGCAAGCTCCTCACCCCAGACCGGGACACCTTCGAATGCCAGAACGGCTTCGAGCAGGTAGATGTAGTCGGTCCGGTCGGGAGACGTCCGAAGGTGCTCGTTCGCCATTCGTAGGAGGGTTGCGATCTCCTGCGCATACTTCACACGGACGTCGTCGGCCCCGTTCAGCTGGTCCGTCCCCGCCACGATCGCGGCTGCGAGGTGCAGTGCGTTCAGCTGCTCCTGCGGGTCGGCACCCACGGCGATTGTCGTCAGCCGGGGAAGCGCCGCGAAGCTGGCCGAGTAGACGCTGCCCTGATGGCAGAGGGCCGACCAGAGGTCGTTCCAGCGCTCGGCGTTCGGATCTGCTTCGATCTCGTTCAGCAGGGCGGGTATGTCTTCCGCAGAGCCGTAGGCATGGCTGAGTTGCGACCAATCCGTCATGCAGGAATCCAACCAGGCCGTTGTGACATTCGAGGCTCCTGCACCGGAAGCGTCGGCGCCGGCGCCGGCCCCACGACGGAACCGCAGAGTCCCCGACCGGCACAACCCCCGGAGGCCGCCCAGGCAGACCAGGAGTCGGCAGGACGGCCAGGTCGCCGGGGACTGCGGCAGGAACCCGGCGGGCGCACCATCGACGCTAGGGGCCGACAACCGGCCGGCAGGAAGGTGGGGGCGGGACGCGCCCTGGGAAGTCAGTCGGCGTCCCGCCCCGGGTGGAGCACGTGATCAGGAAGGGTGACCCTGTCGCAGGCCTCGGCGCAGCGGTGTCCGCCGAGCCCTGTACGACCTACCCGTCAGACCACCCACCAGCCGTAGCCCGTGAACCCGCCCTTGCCCGCGCAGTAGGCGTACGAGGTGGAGCCGTTCGCGTACTTCTTCGCACCGAAGACGATGCTGCCGTTCCCGCACTCGGCGACGGCGTAGAACTTCGTGCCGGCCGCACCCGAGCAGGTGACGCTGAAGGTGTTGATGTCGCTCCAGTTGGAGGCGCACCTGGCGGCAGCGAGGCTCGCGCCCGGACTGGACGTCTGGGCCTGAGCGGCGGGCACCGCACCGAGAACGAGAGCGGCTCCGATGGCGGCACCGGCGAATGCACGACGGATCTGCATGATCGACTCCTCAAGAGTGGTCGAGTGAACCCTGTTGCCCGACCGACCGGGCAACAGGACCCACCGTTCCTGATCGCCCTTGGGAGGAACCTTGAGGGAATCCTGAAGTGCCAGGTCAGGGGGCCTGCGCCCCGTCGCACCCTCCGGGCCGACGGTCGAGCTCCGCTGACACGACACACCGTCGGTCGACGATCGGGCCCGGCCGGCTCCCGAACTCCCGGCATGCCTAGCGGGCTCCCGACGGCCCGAGCGTGCCGGGCTTGAATCGGCATGGAGCAGGGGCGAGGCCGACCGGGCTACGGCGGGCGACGGGCGGCGGGCGACGGGTTGACAAGGAAGCCCTGTTTATCGATTATCGGCATATCGGTAATCGATAAGGGGGGTTGGGATGTCCTTGCTGGGCAAACTGCGGAGGCCTGACTGGCTCGGCGAACTTCAGGGCGTGCTCACGCTCGGTCTGGTCGCAACGAGCCTGGCGATCGCGGTATCCGTGGGCCGTGCGCTGCTGGGCGACCTGCCCGTGACAGCCGGGATACCGGCCGGCGCGCTGGAGGGGAGCACCGTGATCCCCGGCAGGACGACCGGGGGCGTCAGCATCACCCCGGACTCCGTCATCGAGGTGGAGATCGCCGATCCCAGCGCCCACCAGCTCGTCGCGGCGGTACTCACCGCGCTGCCCAGCCTGCTGGTCGCCCTCGGCATGCTGGTCATGCTGCTGCTCGTCGTGCGGCGGGCCCGTCGCGGTGATCCGTTCACCACCCAGGCGGTGCGGCGGTTGCGGCTGCTCGCCGTCTTCGTCATCGTCGGCGGGACTCTGGCCGGGGTGACGGAGAGCGCCGCGGCACTGGATCTCGCCCTCAGCGTGAGCGACACGGCGGGCGTCACGGTCTGGGAGTTCCCGGCCGCGTGGACGCTGGCCGGGTTCGGGATCCTCGCGTCCGCCGAGGTCGTCAGCCGTGGCGCCGGGATGCGGGCCGAGCTGGAGACGGTGATCTGATGCCACCGGAGGAAGAGCACCGCGTCGAGGTGCACCTCGACAGGCTGCTGGAGGAACGCGGCCTCACGCTGACCGAATTGGCGGACCGGGTCGGCCTCACGCTTGCCAACCTCTCCGTCCTCAAGAACGGCCGGGCACGCGCGATCCGGTTCAGCACGCTCACAGCGCTGTGCGATGCACTCGACTGCCGGCCCGGCGACCTGCTCACCGTCCTGCCCAGGACACCGCCCGGCTGAACCAGCGCGCTTCCCTCACGGCCGGAGCGCCGTCGAGATGAGGGGCATCGCGGGCGAGCCGGCCGTCTGCCGTGTCGTCAGCTCTCCATCCCTGACGGCGCCCGACACCCCGGCCACGACGGGAGCCGCCCGGCCGGAGCCTTCTCCCGCGAGGATTGCCGGCCCGACGGCGCCCGCGCACCCGCCCCGAATCCCGGTGCGGAAACGGAACTGCACAGACACCATGGTGATCATGACGAACGACGAGACGGGGCTCGCCCCTCTGGGCCTCTGCGTGGTGGCCAACGTGGCGCAGGTGACCGCCCACGGCACCGGCGGCGGCGATCTCCATTCCGGCCTGCGGCACTTCGCCCCTGGCGCCAAGGTCTGGGTCGCGCCGCCGCGCTGGGACCCGTGGGACCCGGGCGTGACCGTCGTCGGCCGTCACCGGGGTAACCACCGCCGCTACATCGCGGTCGTCGTCCAGCGCCGGTTCCTGGAAGACCTGCGGGTCCGGGGTATCTACAGCCCGGCCCTGCTGGCGAAGCTCGGCGGCGGCTGGAACGCCCATGCGGCCGAGGAGTTCACGCGGTTCTGGGGCAGCCCGAGGCTGGAGACGCGGGTCGAGATCGACGGACGGCCGCGCTGGGCCCCGCCGGTCCTCGACCCCCCGCCCCCGGAGATGGAGTACGAGGGCGCGGTCTACCACCTGTCCGGCTTCGACGCCGGACACGCCCGCTACTCGGCGCAGCCGCCACCCTGGCTGCGACCCCGGCAAGCCTGAGCCCGAGCCCCCCACCGCGCCGACTCCGTGCCCGGATCTCGGAGCTCGGCGCGGGTCTGAGGGCGGTCGTGTCGGTGAAACTCGATCACCCCGGTTTCGAGCGGCCGTCCGCGACCGGCTGGGTAACGGACCCGTCCGCGCCTGCGTCGCCGAGGCCGTCCGAAAGCACCAGGCCGGCTGGCTCCGTACCAACCCGGCGCAGGCGACGGCCGCCCTCACCCGGATCTCGTCGGTCACCCGTCACTGACAGCGGCGCACCGAGGACCCCGAGGCCCAGGTCGGGCTTGATCCCTGATTGCCGGTGAGATCAGTCCGACGCCCGGCTTCCGCACGGTCGCGCAACGCCCTGGAGAGCCGGGTGTGAATGCCGGAGATCTCAGCCATGCCCGCTCCCTACGGAGGGCAACTGTCTGCACGGCCAGATGTGCACGTTCCAGAACTCCAACGGCGGCGGTCAGCCCTCTCGGCCCGGCCGGGGCGGCCCTGTCCGCGTGGCCCCGGCGGGCGGGAGAGAAACCGTCCGCCCGCTGTGAGCGACAACCCCGGAACCGGACCGGCCGCCGCTCCCCCACCGCTTCATGTCCGTGCCGAAGTCACGCAGGGTGGGGTGGCCGGCCTTCCCCGCCGAGGGTCGCTTCCCGGCCCTTGCGGGCCGCGGCTGTGCGCTGGTTGCCCCCGGTCAGCGGCGGCCGGTGGCCAGGATGACGAGGAACTGGCCGCCACCCGCCTCGATGTCTGCGGTCACCGGCAGCCCCGGTACCAGTCGGGAGAACCGGTCCACCAACCAGTCCGCCGCCGCCTGGGCGTCCTGCCTGGTCGGACAGCGGCCCACCATCTCGCGGCCCCCCTTGCGCTCCAGCCTCCCGGCCACGGTGATCAGGGGCGCCGGCTCGACCACGTACAGGCGCTCCGGCCAGGCGATGACCACCTTGACCGCGCCCTTGCGGGTGTTGCACCCGCGGTGCGCAAGCCGCTCGGCGACCTTGGCCTTCCGGTCGGCGGTACGGCTGTCGACACTGGGCCCTCGCGGGTCGTTCACCGACTCGCCGGGGTCGACCGGTTCGTCGCACACCCAGCATCGCCAGCCGTCGCGCTCGGCCACATCTTCAAGGAGACTCACCCGAGCAAACTAGCCTGCCCGGCCGCCACCCCGCACATCAGGGCCACCACGACGCCTCGACACCGACCGACCAGGCTGCGGAGGCACACGCCGATCCGGCCCGGTTCCGGCCTCGCCGGGACGCGGGGACAATCAGCACCTGCCTTGCAACGCTCCCCTGCTCAGCTCTGCTGCTCCGCCAGGACCGGCTGGAGCATCGATTCGAGGACGTCGTCGATCTGGCCGCCGAGAGCACGGGCCGCCAGTCGGCCCTGCCGGTCGACGATCAGCGTGGTCGGGAAGGACTGCGCGCTGAGGGTGGACCTGCGACCGCACCCGAGTCCGGTCGTCCGCCCCGGAAGCGCAAGGGTCACATCGGAGGGAGGGGGTGGGACCCGACGCTCACGCGTCGGGTC
>NZ_JBHXKE010000109.1:0-30338 GCF_042722765.1 Kitasatospora sp. NPDC058406 | reverse complement strand
CCCGCGCACCCGACCCGCCGCCGCGGCGTGCGGGGTGCGCGCGTCACCGGTCCGGGGGGATGTGGGCGAGCATGCGTTCCATGCCGCCCACCCAGTTGGCCCTGAGCGCCTCGGTGGCGCCGGTGAGGTCGCCGTCGAGGAGTCTCCGGGCGATCTCGCAGTGCTCCTCGGCCTCGCGGGCGACCGGCTGGTCCTCGGCGACGACGAGGTTCTCGTAGCGGCGCATGCCGGCCTTGATGCGGGCCAGCAGGTCGAGCAGGCGCTCGTTGGGGCAGCCGCTCAGCAGGAGGCCGTGCCACTCGTCGTCGCGCCGGTCGACGGTCGCGTGGTCGGCGACGGGGTCGGGGAACTCCCGGGCCATCTCCAGGAGCCGGGGGGCGATGCCCCGCAGGTGCGCGGGGTCGGAGGACTCCAGCGCGAGGGACTCCAACGAGGCGACGATCGCGACGAGTTCACGGAACTCGGTACGGCTGACGGGCGCGAAGCGGAAGCCGCGGCCCTGGTTGCTCTCCAGGACCCCTTCGCCGGTGAGGGTGATCAGCGCCTCGCGCAGGGGGGTGCGGCTGACGCCCAGTTCGGCCGCTAGGACGGCCTCGTTGACGTCGGTGCCGGGGGCGAACTCGCCGCGGGTCAGACGGTCCATCAGCTCGTCGCGGATCTGTTCTCGCAGCGGGCGGCGCTCGATCGCCATCGGGTCCCCAATCCTCGGATTTCCACCATAGCCCTTGACCGGATGCAGAGTACTGCACTATGCATTCTGAATACAAAATGCGAACCGGGTGGACGGGAGGCGGCAGATGAGCCTGACGCGGGTGCCGGGGATGCTGTTCGGAGGTGACTACAACCCCGAACAGTGGCCCGAGGAGGTGTGGGAGCAGGACGTCCGGCTGATGGCCGAGGCCGGGGTGAACGTCGTGACCGTCGCGGTGTTCTCCTGGTCGCGGCTGGAGTCCGCGCCCGGGGTCTTCGACTTCGGCTGGCTGGACCGGGTCCTTGACCTGCTCCACGCCCACGGGATCGCGGTGGACCTGGCCACCGCGACGGCGACGCCGCCGCCCTGGCTGGTGCGGGAACACCCCGAGATGCAGCCCGTCGACGCGGGCGGGACCCGCCTGGGGTTCGGTTCCCGGCAGGGCTACTGCCCCTCCTCGCCGGTGTTCCGGGCGGGCACCGTGCGGCTGGCACGGGCGATGGCGGAGCGCTACGGGGAGCACCCGGCGCTGGTCATGTGGCACGTCGGCAACGAGTACGGCGACCACACGGTCGAGTGCTTCTGCGAGGAGTCGGCGCGGGACTTCCGGCGCTGGCTCGCCGACCGCCACGGGAGCCTGGAGGGCCTCAACACCGCCTGGGGGACGTCCTGCTGGGGCCAGCACTACACGGAGTGGACGCAGGTCGAACCGCCCCGGAAGGCACCCGGTCCGGTCAACCCGGCCCAGGTCCTGGACTGGCGGAGGTTCTCCAGCGACGCGCTGCTCGCCTGCTTCGAGGCCGAGCGCCGGGTGCTCAAGGACGTCACCCCGGACGTCCCCGTGACGACGAACTTCATGAGCATCCTGCACCACCTCGACTACTGGACGTGGGCGGCGGCCGAGGACGTCGTCAGCGACGACGCCTACCCCGACCCCGCCGACCCGGCGTCCCACGTGAAGGCCGCACTCAGCTACGACCTGATGCGCTCGCTGAAGCGGCAGCCGTGGCTGCTCCTCGAATCGGCGCCCGGCGCGGTGAGCTGGCGGGAGGTGAACGTCCCCAAGGAGCCGGGCCTCATGCGCCTGCACAGCCTGCAGGCGGTCGCCCACGGTTCGGACGGGGTGATGTTCTTCCAGTGGCGCCAGGCCGCGTACGGGCCGGAGAAGTTCCACTCGGCGATGCTGCCGCACGGCGGGACGGACACCCGCCAGTGGCGCGAGACGCTCGAACTGGGGGCGGACGTGCGGCGGCTGGCCGAGGTCGCGGGGGCCACGACGTCGGCCGACGTCGCCCTCGTCCTGGACTGGGACAGCTGGTGGGGGCTGGAGGCGCCGGAGTCGCTGCCGTCGAACCGGCTCGCGCTGCACGCGCTCCTCCTCTCCTGGTACCGGCCGCTGCACGCCCGCGGCATCGCCGTCGACCTCGCGCCGCCCGGCCGGGACCTCTCCTCCTACAAGGTCGTCGTCGTCCCCAACCTCTACCTGTGCACCGCGGAGCAGGCCGCGAACCTCGCCTCCTTCCCGGGCCGGCTGGTCGTCGGCCCGTTCAGCGGGGTCGTCGACGCCGCCGACCAGGTCCACGAGGGCGGCGCGCCCGGGCCGCTGCGGGAGCTGCTGGGCGTGCGCGTCGAGGAGTTCTGGCCGATCCCCGACGGCCTGACCCAGCAGGTGGTGACGCCGGACGGCACCCGGCTGACGGCCCGGACCTGGAGCGAGTGGCTGACCGTCGACGACGCGCAGGTGGTCGCGCGCTACCGCGGCGGTCCGCTGGACGGGCGCGCGGCGGTCACCCGGCGCGGCCACGCCACCTACCTCGGCTGCCTGCCCGACGACCTGACCCCGCTGCTCGACGAGGTGCTCGCCGGCGCCGGCGTCACCGGCGTCACCGGGACGGACCTGCCCGCCGGCGTCGAGGCGTGCCGCCGCGGCGCGTACCTGTTCCTGCTCAACCACGGGGCCGCACCGGCCACCGTCACCCTGCCCGCCGCCGGGACCGACCTGCTGACCGGCCGTCCCCTGCACGGCCACGTGGTGCTCGCGCCCCGCGACGCCGTGGTCCTGAAGCCCGAGGAGATCTCGTGACCCATCCCTACATCCCCAACGCGGGGCCCGAGGCCCGGGCGGCGATGCTCGCCGAGATCGGTGCGTCGAGCGTCGCCGAGTTCTACGGCGACATCCCCGCCGACCTGCGGCCGGGCCGCCCCCTCGACCTGCCCGCCCCGTTCGCCGACGAGCCCGGCCTGGTGCGGCACATGCGCGGCCTGCTGGCCCGCAACACCGACACCACCGAGGTGCTGAGCTTCCTCGGGCACGGCTGCTACCCGCACCACGTCCCGGCGGTGTGCGACGAGGTGAACGGGCGCGGCGAGTTCCTGACCGCCTACGCGGGGGAGCCCTACGAGGACCACGGCCGGTTCCAGGCCCTCTTCGAGTACGTCTCGATGATGGCCGAGCTGCTCGACATGGACGTCGTCAACGTGCCCACCTACGACGGCTTCCAGGCGGCGGGGACGGCCCTGCGGATGGCCGCCCGCCGCACGGGCCGCGGCCGGGTGCTCGTCAGCGGCGCGATCGCGCCGGACAAGCTCGCCAAGATCCGGGACTACCTGGCCCCGGACGTCGAGGTCGTGCTCGCCCCGGTGGCCGGCTCGGGGGAGGTGGGCGAGATCGACCTGGACGACACCTTCGCCGCGCTCTACCTGGAGACGCCCAACGTCTACGGCGTCATCGAGACGCGCGGGCGCGAACTGGCGGACCTCGCCCACGGCGCCGGCGCCCTCCTGGTCGTGGGGACGGACCCGATCGCGCTCGGCGTGCTCGCGCCCCCCGCGTCCTTCGGCGCGGACCTGGTCTGCGGGGACATCCAGTCGCTCGGCATGCACCAGCAGTACGGCGGCGGCCAGGCCGGCTTCATCGCGAGCCGGGACGACGAGCGCCTGGTCGCGGAGTTCCCCTCCCGCCTGTTCGGCATCGCCCCGACCGCCGTCCCCGGGGAGTACGGCTTCGGTGACGTCTTCTACGACCGGACCTCCTTCGCGCTGCGCGAGGAGGGCAAGGAGTGGGTCGGCACCGCGGCCGCCCTGTGGGGCATCACCGCCGGCGTCTACCTCTCGCTGATGGGCCCGCAGGGAATGCGCGAGATCGGCGAGACGATCCTGGCCCGGACCCGGTACGCGATGGGGGCCCTGGCCTCGGCCGGTGCCCGGGTCCGTCACCAGGGGGCCTTCCACTTCCGCGAGTTCGCCGTCGAGGTGCCGGACGCCGACGCGTTCCTCGCGGCGCTGCGCCGCCGGGACATCTTCGGCGGGGTGCGGCTCGGCTCCCGGGAGGTCCTGGTCTGCGTCACCGAGCGGCACTCGATCGCCGACATCGACACCCTCGCGGCGGCCGCCAAGGACGCCCTCTCAGCCATCGGAGGCACCAAGTGAGCTCGCACGGAGAATCGTTCGCCACCCTGCCCGTCGCACCCAAGCCCGCGCTGCGCCGTTTCCACCAGGCCCGCTGGGACGAGGAGATCATCTTCGAGCTGTCCCGGCCCGGCCGGCGCGGGGTGGGCGTGCCCGCCCCGGACGCGCCGCCGGTCGAGCTCCCCGAGGGCGTCGGCCGCCGCACCCCGCCGGCGCTGCCCGAACTGTCGCAGAACCAGGTGGTCCGCCACTACCTGCGCCTGTCGCAGGAGACCCTCGGCGCCGACCTGAACATCGACGTCGGCCAGGGCACCTGCACGATGAAGTACAGCCCCAAGGTCAACGACACCTTCGTGCGGGATCCGAAGATCGCCGAACTGCACCCGCTGCAGCCCGAGGACTCCGTCCAGGGCGTGCTGGAGATCTACTGGCGGCTGGAGCAGATCCTCAAGGAGATCTCCGGCATGGCCCGGGTGTCGCTGCAGCCCGGCGCCGGTTCCGCGGCGATCTACGCCAACATCGCGATGATCCGCGCCTACCACGCCTCCCGGGGCGAGGGCGGCCAGCGCGACCAGGTCGTCACCACGATGTTCTCGCACCCCTCGAACGCGGCGTGTGCGAAGGTCGCCGGGTACGAGGTGATCACCCTGATGCCGGACGCCGCCGGCAACCCGGACATCGAGGCGCTGCGGGCGGCCGTGGGCCCGCGGACCGCGGCGCTGCTCATCACCAACCCGGAGGACACCGGGATCTTCAACCCGAGGATCCGCGAGTTCGTCGACCTCGTCCACGAGGCGGGCGGCCTGGCCTGCTACGACCAGGCGAACGCCAACGGCATCCTCGGGATCACCCGCGCCCGTGACGCGGGCTTCGACCTGTGCCACTTCAACCTGCACAAGACGTTCTCGACCCCGCACGCGTGCGGCGGGCCCGCGGCGGGGGCGTGCGGCGTCTCCGAGGCGCTGGCGCCGTTCCTGCCCGGACCGGTCGTCGAGCGCGCCGGGGCGTCGTACACGCTGGCCTCCCCCGAGCGGTCGGTGGGGAAGATCCGGCCGTTCCTCGGGGTCACGCCGAACGTGGTGCGCGCCTACGCGTGGGTGATGGCGCTCGGCGCGGACGGTCTGCGGGAGGTCGCGGAGACGGCCGTCCTCAACAACAACTACCTGATGCACAAGGTCCTGCGGATCCCCGGCGCCTCCGTCCCGTGGGCGGACCGGCGGCGGGTGGAGCAGGTCCGCTACTCCTGGCAGGACCTCACGGAGGAGACCGGGGTGCACTCCGAGGAGATCGGGATCCGCGCCGCCGACTTCGGCGTCCACTACTGGACCAGCCACCACCCGTACGTGGTCCCCGAGCCGTTCACCCTGGAACCGACGGAGTCCTACTCCCGCGAGGACCTGGACGAGTACGCCGCGATCCTCGCCCAGGTGGCCTCCGAGGCCCGGGAGGACCCCGAGTTCGTGAAGAACGCGCCCTACCACCAGACCGTCCACCGGATCGACCCCACCTCGCTGGACGATCCCGCGCAGTGGTCGCCGAGCTGGCGCGCCTACTGTCGCAAGCACCGCCGGTGATCGTCGGCCTGGTCGTGAACCCCGTGGCGGGACTCGGGGGTCCGGCCGCGCTCAAGGGCAGCGACGGCCCCGACGTCCAGGCCAGGGCGCTCGCCCTCGGCGCCGTCCCGCGTGCGGGGGAGCGGGCGGCCGCCGCGCTGGCGGCGCTCCACCGCCTGCGCCCGGACGTCCGGGTGCGCACCGTGGCGGGGGCCATGGGGGAGGACAGCGCGCGGGCGGCCGGCGTCCCCCACGAGGTCGTCCACCGCCCCCGGGCCGGTGCGGGGGCCGCCACCACGGCCGGCGGCGCGGTGACCGTGACGACCGGCGCGGCGGACACCCGGGCGGCGGTGGCGGTGCTCGGCGGGGCGGACCTGCTGCTGTTCGCGGGCGGGGACGGAACGGCGCGGGACGTGCTGGACGCCCGGCCCCGGGGGCCGGTGCTCGGCGTGCCGGCCGGGGTGAAGGTCTACTCCGGCTGCTTCGCGGTCAGCCCGTTCGCCGCCGCCGCGACCGCCGCCGCGTTCGACGGGACCACCCTGGACGCGGAGGTCGTCGACCTGGACGAGGAGGCGTACCGGTCGGGGCGGGTGGGCGCCCGGCTGTACGGGACCCTGCGGGTGCCCGCGGCCAGGACGCGGCTCAGCGGGCGCAAGAGCGGGTCGTCGGGGGCGCCACCGGGATCGGCGGAGTCGATCGCGCGCGAGGTGGTGGCGTCGATGGTGCCCGGCGAGGCCTACGCGCTCGGCCCCGGGGCGACGACGCTCGCGGTGGGCCGCGCGCTGGGTCTGGACCTGACGCCGCTGGGGGTCGACGTGGTCCGGGACGGCGTCCTGCTCGCCCCCGACGTCACCGAGCGGACCTTGCACACCCTTGCCATGTCACAGGTGACACATGGTGTGCTGTCCGTGATCGGCGGGCAGGGGTTCGTGATCGGTCGCGGCAACCAGCAGTTCAGCCCCCGGGTGCTGGACCGGCTCGCCGGGATCGTCGTGCTCGCCACCCAGCAGAAGCTCGCCGCCCTCGGCGGCCGGCCGCTGCTCGTGGACAGCGGCGACGCCGCGGCCGACGCCGCGTTCGGCGGCCACACCCGGGTCGTCACCGGGTACCGCGAGTCCGTGATGTACCGCATCCAGTCAGCGAACGAGGAGCTATGAACACGTTGCAGAACAAGGTCGCCGTCGTCACCGGCGGAGCCTCCGGCATCGGCCGGGCCACCGCCCGGCTGTTCGCCGCCGAGGGAGCGGCGGTGGTCGTCGCCGACCTGGCGGACGCCTCCGCCGTGGTCCGCGAGATCGAGGCGGCCGGCGGGCGGGCCGTGTCGGTACGGGCCGACGTCTCCTCCGAGGTCGACTGCGAGCGGATCGTGAACATCGCCGTCGAGCGGTTCGGAGGGCTGCACGTCCTGTTCAACAACGCCGGGATCATCCGGCGCCAGACCGCGCTGGCGATCTCCGCCGACGACTGGGACCGGGTGATGGCCGTCAACGTCCGGTCGGTCTACCTGATGTGCCGCTTCGCGATCCCGGCGATGACGCAGGGCGGCTCGATCGTCAACACCGGTTCCGGCTGGGGGCTGAAGGGAGGCGGCAACGCCCTGTCCTACTGCGCCTCGAAGGCCGCGGTCGTCAACATGACGCGCGCCCTGGCGATCGACCACGCCGCTGCGGGGATCCGGGTCAACTCGGTCAACCCCGGCGACACCATGACGTCGATGCTCCGCGACGAGGCGCGTCAGCTGCAGGTGGAGTGGTCGGCCTTCGAGAAGGACGCCGCCGACCGGCCGATGGGCCGGGCCGGGTCGCCCGAGGAGATCGCGAGCGCCGTGCTGTTCCTCGCCGGCGACGCGAGCAGCTACATCACCGGGTCCGCCCTCGTCGTCGACGGCGGCGGCCTCGCCTGACCCCCCTGCTCCACCCCGCTCCACCACCCCCGCTCCACCTTTCCGTACCGCTCCGGCGCGCTCCACCCACCCACCCCCCCCCCGCGAAAGCTCCTCGGAGGCATCTGATGTCTGCTGTGAAGAGAAGGACGGTCCTGGCCGCCGTCGCCGTCGCCCTGTCCGTGTCCGTGTCCGCGTGCAGCGGGAGCGGCGGCGCGGGCTCCACCGGCGACGCGAAGGACGGCAAGGTCACCCTGCGCTGGTCGACCTGGGGTTCGGCCGAGGACATGGCGGTCTTCAAGGCGTTCACCGACGAGTTCACCAGGAAGTACCCGAACATCACGCTGAAGCTGGAGCCCGTCGCCTCCTACGAGGACTACCACCCCAAGCTGATCACCCAGCTCACCTCCAGGACCGCCCCCGACGTGTTCTACGTCGGTGACGACTACATCGGCAAGCTCGTCGCCGACGGCGTGCTCGCCCCGCTCGACGAGCAACTCGCCGGCCCCCTCAGCAAGAGCAGGCCGACGGACTTCTTCGAGGGCATCTACGGCGGGGCGAAGAAGGGCGGTGTGACGTTCGGCGTCCCGAACGACACCAACCCCGAGGTCCTGTGGTTCGACAAGAAGGCCCTCGCCGCCGCCGGCATCACCGAGGACCCGGCCGCCCTGAACGAGGCCGGCCGGTGGACCATGGCCAAGTACCTGGAGATGAACGCCAAGCTCAAGGACTCCGGCCGGTACGGCTCCATATTCTGGAACTGGTACGGCGCCAACTACAGCCTCGTCAACGGCTTCGGCGGCAAGGTCTGGGACAACGGCACGTTCGTCGCACCGTCCGACCCCAAGGCCCGGCAGGCGCTCAGGACCCTCGCCGACGGTTACCGGGACAAGACCTTCGCCTCCGCGGACCTGCTGCCCGAGGGCAACAGCGCGGCCACCCAGTTCGTCAAGCACAAGGCCGGCTTCTACGCCGGGGGCCGCTGGGTCATCGAGGGCATCGACAAGGGCGGCGACCGCGAGAGCTACGACGTCGTGCCGTTCCCCTCGCAGACCGGGGAACCGACCCCCGGCGCGGTCGCCGCGTCCTACCTGACCCTCAACAAGGACACCAAGCACCCGAAGGAGGCCTTCACCTTCCTGAGCGAGTTCGTCAGCAAGGAGGGCCAGCAGCTGCGGCTCAAGGGCGGCAGCGCCGTGCCGTCGATCAAGGGTGCCGAGAACCTGGTGACCGAGGGGAACTACCCCGCGCACGCCCGGACCTTCCTCGACGTCCGCGACAAGGGCTTCGCCAACTACCCCGACGAGGTCGCCGTCCCCGGCCTGACCAAGGCGATCAACGACCACCTCATGAAGATCTGGGAGGGCAAGGTCGGGTTCGACGAGGGGATGACCCAGCTCCAGAGCCTGGTCGACGGGATGAAGGGCCCGAAGGGTTGAGCGCCGTCTCCCAGGCCGTGGCACGCCGGCGGTCCCGCCCCGCACGGAGCGGCCGCGAGCCGCTCTGGCGGCGCCGGGACCGCCGGTGGGCCGTGGTCTTCCTCGCCCCGCAACTGCTCGGCCTGCTGGTGTTCCTGGTCGGCCCGCTCGGGTTCGCCGTCGTCCTGTCCTTCATGGAGTGGGACGGGCTCGGTGACGCGAGCTGGGTGGGACTGGACAACTTCCGGGCCCAGCTGACCGACCCCGCCTTCGGCCGCGCGGTGTGGAACACCGTCAAGATCGGCCTGATCACCGTGCCGGGCGGCCTCGTCCTGGCCCTCCTGCTCGCCCTGGCCCTGCACGGCGTGCGAGGCCGCACCGCCTACCGGGTCGTCTACTTCCTGCCGGTCGTGACGAGCTCCGTCGCGGTGTCGGTGATCTGGCAGATGATCCTCGGCGGCGGCGCCGACGGCATCCTGAACGGCACCGTGCAGGACGTCTTCGGGATCACCCTGCCGGACTGGCTGGCCGACCCGACCTGGGTGGTGCCCGCCATCGCGGTCGTCACGATCTGGTCGTCCCTCGGCCTCAACGTCGTGATCTTCCTCGCCGGACTCGCCACCATCCCGACGAACCTGCTCGAAGCCGCCCGGATCGACGGCGCCGGCCCCTGGCAGACCCTGCGCTCGGTCACCCTGCCGATGCTCTCACCCACGGTCTTCTTCACCGTGGTGGTCTCGGTGATCAGCTCCTTCCAGGCCTTCGACCTGATCTACGTCCTCGTCAACCCCGACCACAACGAGGGCGCCCAGACCATCGTCTACAAGGTCTACCAACAGGGCTTCCGCGAGTTCCACTTCGGCCTCTCCAGCGCCGCGGCCCTGATCCTGCTGCTCCTGACACTCCTCGTCACGGCGGTCCAGTTCAAGGCGCAGAAGCGCTTCGTCCACTACGAGTCGTGAGGCCGCCATGAGCAACCGCAGACGGATCCTCCTGCACACCGGCCTCACCGCCGGCGGCCTGGTCATGCTGTTCCCGTTCATCTGGATGATGCTGACCTCCTTCAAGGGCGCCACCCAGATGATCAACGACCCGCTCGCCTGGCTCCCCGGGCCGTGGCGCCCGCAGAACTACCCGGACGTCCTGGGCGAGGTGCCGCTCGGGCGCGCCTACTGGAACAGCATGTACATCGCGGCCGTCACCGTCGTCGCGACCCTGCTGACCGGGGCGATGGCGGCCTACGCCTTCGCCCGGATACCGTTCCGCGGCTCGGGGCCGCTGTTCGGCCTCTTCCTCGCGACCCAGATGGTCCCCGCCCAGGTCACGATCGTGCCGCTCTACATCATGCTCGCCAAGCTCCAACTCATCGACTCGCACCTGGCGCTGATCCTGCCGGCCGTCGCCAACCCGTTCGCGGTGTTCCTGCTGCGCCAGTTCATCCGGGCCGTCCCGGTCGAGCTGGAGGACGCGGCGCGGATCGACGGCGCGAGCCGGTGGACGATCTTCTGGCGGATCATCCTGCCCAACATCAGGCCCGGCCTGTGGACCCTCGGCATCATCGTCTTCCTGGCCAGCTGGAACAGCTACTTCTTCCCGCTGGTGTTCCTGAACACGCCGGACCTGTTCACCATCCCCCTGCTGCTCGACTCCTTCCACTCCCAGCGGGGCGGCGTCGACTACGGACTGACCGCCGCCCTGTCGGCGATGACCGTGGTGCCGATGCTGATCGCGTTCCTGGTCGGGCAGCGCAAGATCCTCAACAGCATGGCCTCCTCGGGCCTGGGAGGACGCTGATGCTCACGCTGGACCTCGTGGAGCGGCCGTTCACCGAACGCGGCTCGCGCCTGCTCGTCACCGCCCACCCGGACGGCCTCCGGATCGCCCGCGCCGCGTACGAGACCCCGCTCGCCCGCACCACCGAGCTGTCCGCCCTGGTCGTCCGCGACCCCGCGGGGAAGGACCTCGCCGTCGTCTCCGCGACGCCCACCGAGGTGGTGTTTGCCGGCGGGGTGTCGCTGCTGTTCGCCGACCCCGCCACGCTGGTGATCGCCGGACACCGCGCCCGGGCCTCCTGGCGGCGGCCCGACGGGACGGAGCACACCCTCGCCCTGGCGGGCTGCCACGTCCTCGTCGGCCCGCCCGGCCGGTGGTCGGAAGCGGCCGTGCGCGCCGCGTCCGAGGCCCGCTGGGACGCGTGGTTCGCCCGGATGCCGCCCGTCCCGGAGGACCTGGCGGAACGCGCCCGGACGGCCTGGTGGACCCTGGCCGTCAACCTGCTGCCGATCGCCGGCCGCGAAGGACTCGTCCCCTCCAAGTACGGCTACGTGGGCGTCTGGAACTGGGACGCCCTCTTCCACGCCGTCGGCCTGCGCCACGCCTCGCCCGCCCTCGCCCGCGACCAGATCCTCCTGGTCCTCGACCACCAGCTCCCCGACGGACGCCTCCCGGACGTCGTCCACGACCACGGCGTCCTCGCCGAGACCACCGACCTCCCCCGGTCGGACCACGCCCGCCTGAGCGAACACGTCGGCCGGGCCAACGGCGCCCTGCCCTCCGCGGATCCGGTCCCGGTCACCAAACCGCCGCTGGCCGCCTGGGCCGTGCGGAAGCTCCACCGGAGCCACCCGGACGTCCCGTTCCTCGCCTCCGTCTACCCCCGGCTCGTGCGCGCGCACGACTGGTGGTTCACCGCCTCCGACCCGGACGGCGACGGGCTGCCCGAATACCTGCACCCCTACTCGTCCGGCCTCGACGACAGCCCCGTCTGGGACTACGGCCCCCGCGCCGAACCCCCCGACCTCAACTCCTACCTGATCCACGAGGCCGACTGCCTGGCGGACATCGCCGACGCCCTCGGCCGGCCCGGGGACGCCGCCCGGTGGCGCACGCGGGCCGCCGCCCACACCGACCTGCTGGTCGCACGCCGCTGGGACGGCACCCGCTTCCGCACCCTCGCCGACGGTGCGGACGTCCCCGCCCGGACCGTCCTCGACCTGATGCCGCTGTTCACCGGCCGCCTGCCCGCCGAGATCGCCGCCCACCTGGAGCGGACCCTCCGCTCGGCCGCCTTCTGGGGGGAACGCCCCGTCCCGACGGTCGCGTTCGACGATCCCGCCTTCGACCCGGACGCGATGTGGCGCGGCCCCGTCTGGCTGAACGTCAACTACCTCCTCGTCGAGGGCCTGCGCCGCTCGGGCTTCGCCGAGACCGCCGACGAGCTCCGAAGCCGCACCCTGGCGATGGTCGCGGGCGCCGGCGGCCTCTACGAGTACTGGAACCCCCTGACCGGTGCCCGCGGCAGGCGCGCGACCTCCGGCTTCGGCTGGTCCGCGGCCCTCTTCGTCGACCTCGCCACCGACCGGCAGCACCTGCGGACCGGCCCGGACCGGCCGCACCCCTGAACCGGGGCGGCCGTCCCGTCAGGACCTCCCGGAGCGCGACCGGGCGGTCAGCCGCTGCTTCCAGCCCTTCGGGGGAGGCCACGGGACGCCCCAGGCCGCGAGCTGGCTGCGACGCCACCCGCCGGCCGGCGTCCGGGCCGCCTCGATCTCCTCGGGCGTCGGGCACACCGGCTCGCCGGGACCGGCGGGCGCCGGGTCGTCCTGCCCCGGAAGCGTCTCCTGACGGGGCCCGGGGACGGCCGCCGGACCGGGGTCCGGTTCCGGTTCCTCTACCGGGCCCGGAACGGAAACGGGCGCGGGCACGAGGTCCGGACCGGGCAGGGGCGTCGGCGTGGGCGCGAGCTCCGGGACGGCGACGGGAACCGGTGCGGGCGCGGCCCGGCCGGCGGAGAGCCGGAACGGCCGGGTGCGCCACTCCCACCCGTGACGCAGGGCCAGGGCCGCGATGTCCAGCGAACCCGGGCGCTGCGCACCCGCTGCGGTCAGCACGTGCGGCCATCCCAGCACCGTGCCCTCCGCCAGCAGCGGGCCGATGGCTTCGGCAAGACGCGGGTCCGCCGGGTGGTTCTCCACCAGCGAGCGGGTGCGGTACCCGTCGGTGACCAGCAGGCCCCAGCCGTGGTCGCGGCACAACGCCTCAAGGGCACGGTACTTGGCGACGTTGACGGCGGTGGCCATCTCGAAGACCGGCTTGACCTCGACGAGGACGCAGCGCCCGTCGGTGGTGGCGACGAGCAGGTCGGGGAAGTACGTGCGCGCCCGCCCGTCGAACTCGTAGCCGACGGCGAGGGGTTGCTCCTGGTAGTACGCGACCTGCGAGGCGAAGGAGAGGAGCTGGATCACCTGGAGCTCGGTCTCCGACTCGTACGCCACCGCGCGGCCGAGCTTGGGGCACTCCCACGACCCGGAGCGGGGATCCTCGTCGTCCGCCTCGCGCAGCGCCTCCAGCTCCGCGCGCGGGGGAGCGCTCCCGCCCGTACCGGCCCACCGGACGTCGGCCTCCAGACGGCTCCACCGCGCGGTGGCCCGCTCGGTACGGCCCTGCCGCGCGGCCTCGCGGCGGGCCGCGCCGTGGCGCAGGGTGCGGATCGTCATGGCCTGGGCCGCGAGGTTGTCCGCCGGAAGCCTGCCGGCCCCGGCGAGGGTGGCGAGCAGGGCGACCGCCCGGCGCGGCGGGACGGACGGCAGCAGCACCCGCGCCAGGTCGAGGAGGCGTTCGGCGTCGGGCGGTCCGTCCTCGCCGTCGGTCGGGGTCCCGTCGGGGCGGCCGAGCTCGGACAGCAGGCTCCGGAACCTGCGGGCCGCGGGCGTGGTGGCGCGGGCCAGCGCGCTCACGGCCTTCTGTTGCAGCTGGCGGATGCGTTCGCGGGACAGGCCGAAGGCGTCGGCGACCGTCTCCAGCGTCTGTGCTTCGTGGTCGCCCACGCCGAGCCGGAGGGTCATGATCCGGCGGTGGCGCTCGCGGGGGAGCTCGTCGACGGCCGCCGCCAGGAGTTCCCGCAGCGCCATCGCGGTGTCGTCGTCGTGCCCGGCGACGGCGCTCCAGGGCGGGGCCGGCGCGGTGGCGCCCGGGCACCGGCACTCCAGCGCCCAGTCCTCCAGGAGCAGTTGCCGGGTGTCCTGCCACAGCCGTCGGCCGGTGTCCCGGCGGACGGCCGGGTCCGCGGCCGCCAGCGTGCCGACCACGGGGCGGGCGAGGAAGGCCGTCTGCCGATCGGGACGCAGCTCGTGCCCGGTCAGGTGCTGCCACTCGGCGAGAACGTCGGCGGCGCGGGGGTCCGGCGCGGCCGGTGTTCGGCGGGCGGCGCGACCACCGGCGCGACCACCGGTGCGTTCGGCGGTGCGTTCGGCGGTGTGATCGGCCGCGCGGACCGGGCCCGCATGGGTCCGCAGCCACTGCAGTAGTTCCTCGTCACCGGCGTCGGTGAGCGGCACGAAGCGGCTCAGACGCGCGCGAATGCCGCCGACGGTACGGCCGTGCCGGGCGGCGAGGTCCTCCAGGGACTCTCCCCGGCCCGCCGCCTCCAGCAGCCGTTCGTCCTCGTCCTCGGTCCAGGCCAGACCGGCTCTCGAACCGGATGCCTTGCTCTCCATGGTCCCCCCACGGTCCGTCACATCACTGGAGTGTCCTCGTGCACCACGACGAGGAGGCGGCAGCCCGGGTTCGCCCCGGACCGGGTGCCAGACGTCACACCGGCTCCCCGGTGCGGCCGGGTCGGGCTCCGCAGGCGGGCAGGGCGTGGACGCCTGACGCGCCGTCCGCCGTCCACCGGCCGCCGTTCACGGGGCTTCGGGCCGGTCGCGGTCCCGGTCCCGGTCCTGGGTTCCGGACCGGCGCGGACGCCGGTGGCGGTGCGGCCACAGGGCCAGTCCGACACCCCAGGCGGCGGCGAACAGGCCGAGCAGGGCGATGGGGCGGGACCACTCGCCCGCCGCCGTCGGCGCGAACGCCACCGGCAGCACCAGGCACGACGACGCCACCGCGACCAGGGCGCGGGCCGGTGCGAGGACCCGGCCGTGCGGGCCGAGGACGTCGAGCAGCAGCAGGTGGCCGACGAGCAGCACGGTGACGGCCAGGGCCCGCCAGAACGGCGGCTCGCCCAGTGCGGCGAGCAGGACGCACCCGGTGGCGAGCACCGTGGTGCGGGCCTCCGTGAGGCGGGCGGCCCAGGTGAGCGGTCGGGCCGCCGGGGCCTCGGGAGGAACGGCGGCCCAGAGGGCGAGGGCGGTGGCCGCCACCGGGGCGGCGGGACCGAACCGGTCGGCCGCGCCACCGAGCGCGGCGGCCAGGGCGAGGGCCGCGCCCGTGCAGCGGGCGGCGGCTCGTTGGAGCCGGGGGGCCCAGGCGGCGAACGGGCCCGGTCGGTCGGCCGTCGCGCTCCCCGTCGCGCTCCCCGTCGCGTCGGCGCCCGGGACCGGGCCGGTCGCGGCGCCGGGCATCGCGTCGGTCGTGGTGTCGGTCGTGGTGTCGGCGGTGGTGTCGGTCGTGAGCGTGGTCCGGGACGCGTTCACCGGGCGGGTCCTCCGATCCTGCGGCGCAGCAGCGGAGCGAGCGCCAGGTCGAGTGCCTCGCCGGGGGTGTGGCGGGCCACGGGGATGCCCCGGCCGCGCAACGCCGAACGCATCGCCTCGCGTTCGGCGTGCCAGAGGCGCAGGGCGAGGGCGTCGACCTCGTCCCCGGGGTCGGTCGCCGGTTCGCCGGACGGGATCTCGACCACGACGAGCGGGTTGCCGCGTTCGCGGACCTGCCCGAGCACGTCGAGGATGCGCTGGTCGGCCAGCGGTGTGAACGCGTACACCAGCGCGTGGCCCGGCAGTGCGGGCAGCGGCAGGCGGGGGAGGGTGGGGCCGCGGTGGCGCCGGTCCTGGCGGACCTCCAGCACGCTCTCCACCATGCGGTAGAACTGGCGGTCCCCGCCGGCCGGGGTGAGCCAGCGCAGCCGGCCGCCGACGGCGATCAGCCCGACGCGGTCGTGCCGCCGCAGGTAGGCGCGGGTGAGGCCGCCGGCCGCCCGCAGCGTCTCGTCCAGGCTGGAGAGGCCGGTGGCCGCGTCGTGGAGGTCGGTGAGGGTGTCCAGCAGGACGACCGCGTCGGCGGCGCGTTCGGCGGCGAACTGGTTGATCTGGATCGCGTCACGGCGGGTGGTGGACGGCCAGTGGATGCGCCGCTGGCGCTCGCCGGGTACGTGCGGGCGCACGCCGACGACCTCGACGCCGGTGCCCTCGTGCGCGGTGATGTGTTCGCCGATCCGCTCGGGCAGGCGGACCGGGATCGGGGTCAGCCGGGAGGCGCTGGGCACCGGGAAGACGTCGACCTCGCCCAGTTCGGCGCGCACGGTGCGGCGGGTGAGTCCTCCGGCGTCGTAGACGTCGAGGTCGACCGCGCCCAGGGTCCAGCGGCCCCAGGCACCGGTCCGGAGGACCAGGTCGATCCCGTCGGCGCCGACGGTGAGGGCTTCCGGGGTGAGGCCGGTGCCGAAGGAGAAGGTCGGGTCGAGCGGGCCGATCCGCCCGTCGTGCCGGAGGGTGATCCGGACGGTGACCTGCTCGCCCTCGAAGCAGCGGCGCGGTTCGGCGGTGGCCTCGGCGGTGAGCTCCGTGGGGCGGGCGGGCCCGGGGGCGGCGAGGGCGAGCAGGACGGCGGGGCCGGCGGCCAGGGCGAGCAGCCAGGGGCGGCCGGTGGCCAGGGCGGCGACGGCTGCGGCGGCGGCCACGGTGAGCAGGCGCAGGGTCCGCTCGCCGGCTCTCCAGTGGGGGGAGGGCGGGGACTTCGGCAGACCGGCCAGGGTGGCCCGGGTGCTGCGGGCCAGTACCCGGAGGCCGGCGGCGTGGGAGGCGGCGGACGCGCGCGCGGTGCCGGTCCGGCCGCCGGCGGGTGGCGCCGCGCTCATCGCGTGCCGCCGGGGGCGGCCACGGCGCCGGGCCCCGGGCCCTCGCCCGGGCCTGCGGCCGCACGCGGCACGGTCTGCGGGGCCGGTACCGAGTCGACCAGCCGGGCCATCACGTCGTCCGCCTCGACCTGGCGCACCCACAGCTCGGGCCGGAGCGTGAGGCGGTGGGCGAGGGCGGGCACGGCGAGCGCCTTGACGTCCTCCGGCGTCAGGTAGTCGCGGCCTTCCAACATCGCTCGGGCGCGGGCCAGTTGGACCAGGGCGAGGCCGCCGCGGGGCGAGGAGCCGACCTGGACCTGCTGGTCACTGCGAGTGGCGTCGACCAGCGCCACCACGTACGCGACGAGGTCGTCGTCCACCTCGACGCGCTCCAGGGCCGCCTGCATGGCGAGCAGCTCGGCCGGGCTGCTGACGGGCTCCAGCACCGGCTCGGGCGTGGCCCGGTCCAGGCGGGCCCGGAGCATGTCCGCCTCCAGCCCGGTGGACAGGTAGCCCATGCGGACGCGCAGCAGGAACCGGTCGAGCTGGGCCTCCGGCAGGGCGTAGGTGCCCTCGTACTCGATCGGGTTGGCGGTGGCGATCACCGTGAAGGGCTGCGGCAGGCGCCGGGTGGCGCCGTCGACGGAGACCTGCCCCTCGGCCATCGCCTCCAGCAGCGCGGCCTGGGTCTTGGGCGGGGTGCGGTTGATCTCGTCGGCCAGCAGGAGCTGGGTGAAGAGCGGGCCGGGCCTGAAGACCATCTCCCCGCTGCGCCGGTCGTAGAACGGGGCGCCGGTGACGTCGGAGGGCAGCAGGTCGGGGGTGAACTGGATCCGGCGGAAGTCCAGGCCGAGGGTGGTCGCGAAGGATCGCGCCAGGAGGGTCTTGCCGAGGCCGGGAAGGTCCTCGATCAGGACGTGACCGCCGGCCAGGACGCCCAGCATGACCAGCTGGAGGGCCTCCGGCTTGCCCACCACCGCCCGGTTGACCTCCTGGAGCACCTCGCGTGCGCGCTCGCCCGCCTGGTGCGGTGTCAGGACGGCCGTCCCGGTGCGGCCGTTCGGGTCGTGCGCGGCGTCCGGGTCGGCGGTGGCCTGGGGAACGGCGGTCATGACTCTCCTGAGAGGCTGATGGGTGCGGTGTCGTGGTGGGGGCGGGTCGGCGGCGCCGCCGCGGGTCCGGGGGGACGGTGCGCCCCGGGGTGTGGCCGTGGCCCGGGACGCCGCGCGGCTACAGGGATTCGAGCCGGTCGACGAGGGCGTGCAGGACCGGTGCGGGGACGGTCGGGGCCGGAGCCGGGGACTCCGGGTCGATCCAGGGCCAGAGCCGGGGCCCGAGCAGCTCGGCGACCCGGTCGCGGTCGGTGGCCAGGGAGAGACCGTGGGCCTCGGAGAGGCGTGCGGCGAACAGCCGTTGGAGGCGCAGGCGCAGCAGCTGGCCGTCCCCCTCCGGGTCCAGCCCCTGGCGGACGGTCCACCGCCAGTCGCCGAGCCCCTGCCCGTAGCTCTCCATCAGCCGGGGCCGGCGGCGCAGGGACACCTCCGCGAAGCCCGCGCCGGCGACGACGCGGGCGGTGACCAGGGCGGCAGCGACCAGTACGACCGCTCCGGCACCGGCCGCGGGGAGGCCGCCGACCAGGGCGAGCAGGATCTCGGCCAGGACCGCCGCCGCGCCCAGCTCGACCAGGCTGTGCCGGATCGAGCCGGGCGTGATCCGCGCGCCCTCCGGTCGTCCTTCCGGTGCCGCCCGCTCGGGCCCGGCGGCGCTCACCGGTGCTCTCCCGGCGCACCGGTCACGCCCGCCCCGGCGGCCGTGACCGGCGTGCCCGGCCCGTTCGGTCCGGTGGGGCCCGAGGGCGCGGCGGCCCGGTTCTCCAGGCCCGCGGCGACGGCGTCGAGGGCCGTCCGCGCGCGCTGCACGTGGGTGTCGTCCATCGGGTGGGTGGAGTAACGGGCCTCGCGGAACAGGGCGGTGAGGGCCCGGGTGTGGAAGGGGTCCACCCCGTCGTGGGAAACGGCACGGTCCAGCAGCTCCGTCGGACTGTCGCAGTCGCGCCGGGACACCCCGGAGACCGCCAGCGAGCCCTCCATCGCCGCGTAACAGGCGATCACGGCGGCCCGGGCGTCGTCGCCGACCAGGGCGCGCCGTCCGGTGACCAGGGCGAGGGCCAGGACGTCCCCGGGCCGTGGCGGTGCCGCGGGCAGCGGGGCCCCCGGTCGCGGCCGGCGGGAGAACCGCAGCCGGCCGAACCTCCGGGCGACGGCGACCACGAGCGCGGCCAGCAGGACGAGGACCAGAATGCCCCCGAGCAGGGCCAGCACGCCGCCGTGCAGAGCGTCGTCCTGTGCGGCCTCCACCGCGGGATCCCCGGGCGGCATCGTGGTCGTCGGCATCACCTGGGGCAGGTCGCGAGCGACCGGCTCCGGCCTCGCGCGGACGTGGAGGACCATCATCAGCACCGGCACCGCGAGGACGAGGGCGGTCAGCAGCGTGACGGCACACGCCCGCAGTCGCTCGGCCCAGGGCGTCGGCCCGGTGAGGTGACGGACCTCCTCGCGCAGACGCGAGGTGTAGCGCCCGACGAGGACCACCCAGCCGAGCGCGAGCAGCACCACCCACCCGATGGTGCCCACCGGTCCGGTGGCGGCCGTGCCGAGCAGCCCGCCGTCCGGCCGGAGCGCGGCTGCCGCGAGCAGCAGACCGGCCACGACCAGGACGACCCCGGACACCTGCCCGGTGCCCGGCCGTGCCGTGTCGACCTGCCCCGATCGGCGCGCGTTCCGCGCCGCATCGTCGTTCATGCGGATACCCCCGTGCCCCCGTGGCGCGAACCGATGCACGCCGGGTGCAGCTTCGCATACCACCTGTCGTACTGTCACGAGTCCTGGCGGTCGGGCCGTCCGTCGCCTTCGGGCGGTGGCTTCGTGCCACTCAACTTGCGTGCAGGTCAAGGTGGTTGCGGCCGTCGACAGTCACCCCCGGGCCGATCCGCAGACCGTCCGCCGGTCCCGTGGCACGTCCACCGGCCCGCGTCCGGCGTCGGGCCGGCGCCCCCGGGCGTGTCACCCGGCCGCCGGCGTCGCCCTTCGCGCCCGGCCGCGCGCCCACGCCCGCGCGACCGCTCCCACCAGGCCCAGTCGCGGTCCGGTCGGTGACCGGGTGCGGACCCGTCCGGTTCAGGTCCCCGCGGTCTCGTCCGGGTGGAGGCCGTCGAGGATCACGGCGAGGCCGAAGGCGAACTCGTCGGCGTAGTCGTAGCCGGGTTTGAGGACGTGTTCGGTGGCCAGCTCGGCGAGGTGGGGGTAGGCGTCGGCGGGCATCTCGCGCAGGATGGTCTCCGCCACCTCGTCCAGCTCCGCCGCGCCCTTGAACGGCAGGCTCAGCTCCTGGAGCACGAAGCCGTACAGGTAGCTGTCGACCAGCGAGACGGCGTGCGCGGCCATGGCGACGGAGAAGCCTCCGGCGCGCAGCGCCCCGATGACGGCGTCGTGGTGGCGCAGGGTCGCCGGTCCGGGCCGTGAGCGGGAGTCCATGAGGCCGATGGCCCACGGGTGGCGCAGCAGGGCGGCGCGGGCGGAGAGCACGCGGTGGCGCGTGGCACTCCTCCAGTCCGTGTCGCGCGGCGGCAGGTCGATCTCGGCGAACACCGCGTCCACCATCCCGTCGAGGATGTCCTCCCGGCCGGTCACGTGGTGGTAGAGCGACATCGCCTCGACCCCCAGCGGTTGGGCGATGGCCCGCATGCTGAGCGCGGCCGACCCCTTCTCGTCCGCCACCTCCACCGCCGTGCGGATCACCCGCTCGCGGCTGAGCGGGGTGTGTGCCGCCGCCCCGCGCCGGCCCTTGCCTGCCTCGGGCATCCGCCTCTTCCTTCCGCTCCCATTGACTGCCTTACAGCATAAGGCTAACGTGCCTTACACCATAAGGTCACCATGCCGGCGAAGGGGCTGCGCCATGGGCACGGATCGTGTGATGAAGGTCTGCATCGTCGGGGCTTCGGGGAAGCTCGGGCAGTACATGGTCAGGCACGCGCTGGACCGCGGCTACGAGGTGGTCGGCGTGTGCCGGGAGCGCAGCGTGCCGAAGCTGGCCGCGTTCGAAGGGCGGATGACCGTCGTCCCCGGAGCGACGAACGACCCCGAGGTGATCCGGAGGGCCGTCGCCGGGTGCGACGGGGTGTTGACCGTGCTCGTGCCCTGGGGCGTGCAGCAGTACGCGTCGGGCACTGCGCAGGCGGTCCTCGACCACGCACGGCCGGGTGCGCGCCTGGTCTTCTCGTGCGGGTGGCACATCACCCGGGACGGCAAGGACCGGTACTCGTGGCTGTTCACCACCGCCCTCCGGATCGTCGCCGTGCTGGGCAAGCTCGTCCGCGCCGTGGAGATCGACGACCAGGTGGAGGCGTGCCGGAGGGTCTTCGCCAGCGACACCCGGTGGACCGTGGTGCGCGGCAGCGACCTGGAGGAGGGCGAGAGCCAGGGCCTGCCGGTGTGGAGCCGGCACGTGGGCGACCCGGTCCTGGCCGGCAACCTGACGCGACGGGTGGACTTCGCGCTGTTCATGGTGGAGGCGCTCACCGACGACGCGCTCGTCCACGAGGCCCCGGCGATCGTCGGCCGCCTGACCCCCGCCGCCCTCGCCCACACCGCCGCCCCGGACGGCCCCGGCTAGGCCGGCCTGGGCGATCGACCGTGGGAGGCGGTGGTGCCGGACCGCCTCCCGAGGTGCTTTCGACGGCCTGCGGGGCGGTCGTCTAGCATGCCGGGTCATGGCGATGTTCGTGCACCTGACCTCGGCGGCGAACGTGCCGCGCATCCGGCGGTCCGGGATCCGTGCCGTGAGCCACGGGCAGGGCGGTGCTCGCGGGGTGTACTGCTTTCCGGTGCTGCCGTCGTACACCCTGACGCACCAGTGGCTGCGTGAGCTGGCGCGATTCGGCAGCCAGGGCGGGATGGTGGCCGTCCACCTGCGTCTCGATGACGCCCAGCAGGTGCTGGTGGGGCGCTACGCCGACCAGGCGAAGCCGGCCCTCTCCGCGGCGGAGGCGGTGCGGCGGATCGCCGGGGTGGCGGATCCCCGCGGGTGGGAGGTGTTCGTGCCCCGGGCGATCCGTCCGCGCGAAGTGCACAGGGTCCGCACCCCGCCGCAGGTCGCGGGCTGGCGCTACGTGCCCGGCGCCCACGGTTCGCGCCCGTGCACCTGCCGAGGGTGCCGGGTGCGGGGCGAGTACGGCGGGCGGCGCCTGCGTGAGCGGTTGCCGCACCCGCTGGACGGCCCGCCCCCGCCGGTCGGGGTGCTGCTGGACCGGATCGCGGAAGCCGGTGACCCCGGGGACCCGGCCGCGCTCCGTGACGCGCTGTACTGGCTCGGGATGCGCCGGCGCGGCCCGCTCGACCGTCTCGCCCACCTCGCCGCCCACCCCGACCCCACGGTGCGGGGGGACTTGGTGTGGGCCGTCGGCCGATGGTCCACGCCCGGGGTCGGCGAACTGCTGGACAGCCTCGTCGACGACCCGCACCCGGACGTGCGGCGAGCGGTCGAGGACGCCCGTGCACCGAAGTGATCACTGACCCTTCGGAGCCGACCGTCGAGGGGTCCGACGCAGGTCGCCCGAAGCGGCGCCGGGGCCGCATCGGGGCCGCTTCGGGCGACCGCACTTGCTGACGAATTGTCAGCAAGTGCGGTCCAGCTCCTTGACGGTGCGCGGACACGGTCCTACAACGTAGTCAGCTCGCCGTGACGTCCCCGACTGTCCGGCGAGCGTCGGACGTCCGCCTTCTCGCGCCCTCACCGAGACGAGGCTTTCCCATGCGTACTCGCACCTTTCCGGCCCTGGTGGCCGTCGCCGCGGCGCTGACCGCCGGTGCCGCCCCCGCCTCCGCCGCGTTCGCCGCCTCCCGCACGGCCGCCGAGGTGTCCGTGCTGACCACCGGCGGCGCCGGCGGGCCGGCCGTCGCCGTGGGCGACGTCCTGGTCGCCCCGCTCGCCGCAGGCTCCAGGGCCACCTTCTCCTCGACCGCCGACGGCTCCACCGGGGTCAGCTGCGGCGTCTCGCCGTTCACCGCACGGGTGCTCGGCAACCCCGCCGCGCCGGGCACCGCGACGGAGTCCCTGACCGGGCTGACCTTCGGCTCGTGCACGGCCAACGTCACCGGCGTCACGTCGGTCAGGAGCCTCACGGTCGGCAACCTCGCGTACCACGTGGCGGTCGGCGGCGGCGCCGGCCTCCCGGTCGTCCTCACCCCCGGGGCGGCGGGACCGATCCAGGCCTCGGCCGTCCTGAACTCCTGGTTCGGCACCCTCACCTGCACCTACCAGCTCAGCGGCGCCTTCACCGGAACCGCGGACAACGCGACCCACAGCCTGGCCTTCCGCAACGAGCGCTTCGTCAAGAGCGGCGGGTCGGGCCTCTGTCCCGGCGAGGGGTACTTCTCCGCCACCTACGGGCCGCTGGTCGACACCAGCCGGGCCGGCAGCCCGCCGGTCCACGTGAACTGAGTTCCGGCCCCCGCCCCGAAACAGCCCCCGCCCCGACGGCCCCCGCCCGGACAGCCGCTCGCCCGGACCGGCGGGGGCCGTCCGGGCGGCGGTCCACGTTCTCCCGGATCCGGCGGGCATGAAAGTCCTGAGGGCGGTTAGACGGGTGGTGTCGACCGCTGCCAACGGAGGGAAACTCGCCGTGACCGACATATCCCGCCTGCCCGGGGCGTCCGAGCACCACTGGAACTGGCAGCTCCGCAGTGCCTGCCGTTCCGCCGACACCAGGCTGTTCTTCCACCCCGTCAACGAGCGGGGATCCTCCGCCGAGCAGCGCGAGCAGGCCGCCAAGTCCGTCTGCGCCCGCTGCCCCGTCCGCATCGAGTGCCGGCGCTACGCCCTGGCCGCCCGTGAACCGTACGGGGTGTGGGGCGGGCTCTCCGCGGAGGAGCGCCGGTCGGTCCTGCGGGACCCCGGCGTGCAGGCGCGGACCTGACCGGTCGTCGGACCCGCGGCACCACGGCCTCCGTTCCGGACGCGGCCGAGAGAGAACGCTGGTCCCGGGCGGAGTCGGCCCCGGACCGGAGAGGAGCACCACGCCATGACCACGAACCCTTCGCCCCCGCCGGGGACACCGCCGCACCCGGAACCGCCCGAGCCGATCCGGCCGCCCCTTCCGCCCGACCCTCCCCGGCCCCCGGGCAGTCCCGTGCCCCCGCCGGAACCGCCCCGCCCGGCGCGGCCCCGTCCTGTGCCCGATCCGGGGCACCCCGGCCCCGGTGAGCCGCCGGACTGACCCGTCACCCGTGCCGCCTCCGGTGGCCGCGCGGTTCGGCGCGCCGCTTCCGCAGGCCGGGGCCTGCCCGCCGGCCCGGCCCGACGCCGGGTCGCGGGGCGCGCCGGAGCGGGCGAGAGCTCAGCCCATGCTCTTCGCGCCGTCCAGGGCCTCGCGGATGATGTCGGCGTGGCCCGAGTGCTGCGCGGTCTCGGCCACGATGTGCAGCAGGACCCGGCGGGCCGACCACCGCACGTCGCCCTCGAACCAGGGGGCCTTGGGGAGCGGGTGCGAGGCGTCCAGGTCGGGGAGCACGGCGACCAGCTCGTCCGTCCGGCGGGCGACCTCGGCGTAGTCGGCCAGCGCACCGGCCAGCGTCTCCCCGGGCAGCAGCTTGAACTCGTTCTCGCGCCGGGTCCAGTCGGCCTCGGTCATGGCGGTGAAGTCCGGCATCGCGGACGGGCCCGACAGGATGAAGTCCACCCAGCCCCGCTCGACCGCCGCGACGTGCTTGACCAGCCCGCCCAGGCAGAGCTCGCTCACGGTGGTGCGCCGCCCGGCCTGTTCGTCGGTCAGGCCCTGGGTGGTGAGGCGCAGGAACCCCCGCTGCTGGCCGAGCATGTCCAGCAGGTCGGCCCGCTCGCCGGTGGCGACCGGTGCGGCCTCCGTGGTGGTGGCCCGGTCGAGGGTCGTGATGTCGTTCATGGTCTCCGCCTTCGTCGGTAGTGCGTTCCGTCGACAGGAACCACCGTAGGAGCCGTGTAGGTCAGATCGTGTCCGCGACTGTCCTCCGTTGCTGCTCCGGAGCCAGGTACCGGCGGCCGGCTATCTGTTCGAAGATCAGGTTGGTCCGGGTCTGTGCCACCGCCGGATGCGTCGTCAGGTTGTCCACGACGAAGTCGCGCAGGCCCTCCGGGCCGGCGACCCCCACGTGGAGCAGGTAGTCGTCGGACCCGGCCATGTGGAAGACCGCGAGGACGCCGGGCAGGTCGGGGGCGGTGCTGCGGAAGCTCTCGTTCTGCTCCCGGGTGTGCGCCCGGAGCCGGACCGAGATCATCGCCTGGAGCGGGAGACCGATCGCCGCCGGGTCGACGTCCGCGCGGAACCCGCGGATGATCCCGCGCTCCTGCAGTGCGCGCACCCGGGCCAGGCAGGTCGAGGGCGCGACGCCGACCGCCTCGGCCAGGGCGTTGTTCGGCATCCGGGCGTTGTCGGCCAGGGCGCGGATGATGGTCCGGTCGATGTCGTCGACGGGCGTCCTGCGGGCCTGCTGATTGTTCGGCACGGCGCACAGAATCCCAGCAGATTCCGACGATTCGCAAGGATTCCCGCACCGGAACCGAATCTTCTTCGGGAGATCTTCCACCCGGCGCGTGGAAGTTCCATTCTGTCGGCGAGCCGCGAACGCCGTTTCGCCGCTCGGCCGATCCCCGTCCGCGGACCGGCCGACCGATGACCCGGGAGTGCCGCGCCCATGAGCCCGACCGCCACCTTCGCCGCCGCGACCGCCGCCGACCCCGGTCCGGAGCTGGACGGCCGGGACTTCGCGCTCCCCGAGAGCGGGCTGGACGACGCCCGGCGCGTGCGCGCCCTGGACACCGTCGACGCCTACCTGTCGCGCAAGCGCCGGCACCTGGTCGGCTACCAGGCCACCCAGGACATGCAGGGCTGCGCGCTCGACCTGGCCCGGTTCATGCCGAACAACATCAACAACCTCGGCGACCCGTTCCGGAGCGGCGGCTACAAGCCGAACACCAAGGTCGTCGAGCGCGCCGTACTCGACTACTACGCGACGCTGTGGAACGCCCGGCGCCCGCACGACCCCGCGGACCCCGAGTCGTACTGGGGCTACATGCTCTCCATGGGGTCGACCGAGGGCAACATGTACGCGCTCTGGAACGCCCGCGACTACCTGAGCGGTAAGGCGCTGATCCAGGCACCGGCCGCCCCCCTCGACGCGCTGCGGTACGTCCGGGCGACGCCCGACCGGCACAACCCGAACGCGCACCGACCGGTCGCGTTCTACTCCGAGGACACCCACTACTCCTTCGCCAAGGCCGTCCAGGTGCTGGGCGTCGAGACCTTCCACGCCGTCGGCCTGGAGCGGTACCCGGACGAGAGCCCGCTGGCCGATCCGGTCACCGGCCGCCGCGCCTGGCCCACCGAGGTGCCCTCCCGCCCCGGCCCGTCCGGCCTGTCCTGGGACGGCCCGGGCGAGATCGACGTCGACGCCCTCGCGGCGCTGGTCGAGTTCTTCGCCGCCAAGGGGCACCCGGTCTTCGTCGGCCTGAACCTCGGCAGCACCTTCAAGGGCGCCCACGACGACGTCCGGGGGGTCTGCGAGCGCCTGCTGCCGATCTTCGAGCGCCACGGCCTGGTCCGGCGCGAGGTGGTGTACGGCACCGACCCGCGGACCGGCGAGCCGCTGTCCGACGTGCGCCGAGGCTTCTGGATCCACGTCGACGGCGCCCTGGGCGCCGGCTACGCGCCGTTCCTGCGGCTCGCCGCCCAGGACCCGGCGGCGTACGGCTGGTCGCCCGAGGCCGCGACACCGGAGTTCGACTTCGGACTCACCCTGCCCACCGAGCGGTCCGGCGACGTCGACATGGTCTCCTCGATCGCCATGAGCGGCCACAAGTGGCCCGGTGCGCCGTGGCCGTGCGGGATCTACATGACGAAGGTGAAGTACCAGATCTCGCCGCCGTCCCAGCCCGACTACATCGGCGCACCGGACACCACCTTCGCCGGTTCGCGCAACGGGTTCTCCCCGCTCGTGCTCTGGGACCACCTGTCCCGGCACTCCTACCGGGACCAGGTGGACCGGATCCGCTCGGCCCAGGAACTGGCCGGCTACCTGGAGTCCCGCCTGCTGGAACTGGAGCGGCGCACCGGCGTCGCGCTCTGGCCGGCCCGCACGCCGGGCGCCGTCACCGTGCGGTTCCGGCGGCCCGGGCCCGAGCTGGTGGCCAAGTGGTCGCTCTCCTCCCAGGACGTCCTGACGGTCCCGGGCGACGAGACCACCCGGCGCAGCTACGTGCACGTCTTCCTGATGCCCTCGGTCGACCGCGCCAAGCTGGACGCCCTGCTCGCCGACCTCGCCGGGGACCCCACCTTCCTGGCCGGCCCGCCGGCCCCGGGCGGCCCCGCGGGCGTGTAGCGGGGCCCCCGCCCGGGCATGGCGGGCGAGCACCGGCCCGGGCGGGAGGACGCCGGGCGGAACTTTTCGTTATCGCGGCGGTCGTCGGGCGGTCTCCTGTGCTGTGGTGACCGCCCCTGCCACGCGCACCTGCCCACCCGGGCGCCCCCCGGCGTGCCCGTACGCGAAGGACCTGCCGATGCCCGCCTCCGTCCGTTCGCTCTCCCGCGGCTGGGCACTGGCCTCCTGCGTGCCCGTGCTGCTCTTCCTCGGACTCGTCGCCTGCGCGTCGTCCGCCCCTCCGCCGGTCCCCCCGGCCGGCGCGTCGTCCCCCCTCGCCGGGCACGGGGGCCGGGCGGCGGCGGACCACGGCGCGACGGCGATGCCCGCTGCCCCCGCAGGGCCCGCGACCGACGCGTCCCCCGTCGTCCCGGACGTGCCCGACGGCCTCACCGCCGAGCGCGACGGCTACCGCCTGGACGCGCACCTCACCGAGCTGCCCGCCGGCCGGGCGGTGGCCTACCCGTTCACCCTCACCGGCCCGGACGGCCGGACGGTCACCGAGTTCGTCGAGCACCAGACCAGGAAGCTGCACTTCTACGCGATCCGCAGCGACCTCACGGGCTTCCAGCACCTGCACCCGGTGATGGCCCCCGACGGCACCTGGACCGCCGACCTGGCCGCCCTCGGCCCGGGTGGCTGGCGGATGTACGCCTCGTTCCTCCCGGACGCCCGGTCGCGGCGGGGCAGCGAGATCGTGCTCAGCCGTACCGTCACCGTGCCGGGCGAGGCCGTCCCGGTGCGGCTGCCGGCCCCGGCCGGCACCACCACGGTCGACGGCTACACGGTGGCCCTCCGGAGCGAGCCGACGGCCGGCGCCCACCGGCTCACCGCCACCGTCAGCCGGGACGGCCGACCCGTCGACGCCCTCCAGCCCTATCTGGGCAGCTACGCCCACCTCACCGCCTTCCACGAGGGAGACCGGGCGCTGGCCCACCTCCACCCGACGGACCGGGTCGACGGCGACCACGGCGGGCCGGACCTGACCTTCTACGCGATGTTCGGCAGGCCCGGGAACTGGCGGGTGTTCCTGCAGTTCCAGACCGAGGGACGGCTGCACACGGCGGAACTCACCCTCGGCGTCGGCTGACGGCCGGGGCCGGGAGCCGGTGGCGCGATCAGGGGCCCGCGCCCGTTCAGCCGGCCGGCCGGGTGGCGCGCAGGACGCCGATCTTGTCGATCCGGTGCTCGGGGTTGCCGTTGGCGTCCCGCCAGCGGTTGCCCGCGGCGTTGTCCTCCGGCGTGGCGCAGGTCGAGACGGTGACCATCGGCTGGACTGCCGCCTCGCCGGGACGCCCCGGAACGGCCGCGCGCTGCTCGGCCAGGGAACGCGGGGAGCGGAACGACGTGGCCCTGGTGCCCGTGATCACGTACTCGTACGCGGTGCCGTCCAGGGTGACCAGCACGACGTCGCCGTCGCGCACCGCGGGGAGGTCCCGCAGCGGGCTCCCCGCGGAGAGCCGGTGCGCCGTGACCAGGTAGTTGCCCACCTGGCCCGGGCCGACGCCGCCCTGCTCGCCGTAGGGGCTGGCCGCCACCCCGCCGTTCTGGATCCGGGTCCCCGGCGCGTCGTCCGTGGTGCCCTCGTAGGGCACCACCTTCAGCCCCGCCAGTCCGATGGCGGGGATGGCGAGGACGGCCGTGCCGGTGCGGGCGCCGGTGTCGCCGGGAGCGGACGGCGCGGCGGTGGCCGACGGCGCGGTGGTGGCAGCCGGCGCGGTGGGGGTGGCAGCCGGGGCCGAGGAGCCGGTGACCGAGGGGTCGGCGCCGGACGCGGAGGAGCTCGTGGAGGCGCCGGGCGGGCTCGCGGGGGACGACACCGCGGTCGGCGGGTCGGCCGTTCCGGCGCCGGCCCCTCCGCCCGCGCAGCCCGCGAGAAGGGCGAGGACCGCTCCGGCGAGCGCGGAGGCGACGAGCTGGGGTGCGGGCACGGTGATCCTGGGGAGTCCGGGGGTGGTTCGTGGGCCGCCATGGTGCCTCACCGGCGACGCCCGGCGGCGGGGCGGAGGACGGGCGGAGGCGAAACGTTCGTCTCTCGTTATCTTGACCGCCCCTGCGTCGGTCCGCGCATCAGGGCCCGGGGTGCCCCGCCACCGCCCCGCGCGCCCCGGCCGCGCGCCCCGTGCTGCGCGCCACCGCCCCGCGCGCGCGACCGTCGCCGTGCGTGCCGCCGCCGGGCCCGCCGACGGTCAGCGGTCCGGACCGAGGACCACGTCGGCGATCAGACGCGCCACCGCGTGCGGCTGCTCCACCATCACCAGGTGCCCGCTGTCCGGGACCACCTCCAGGGTCACGGACGGGCAGGCCTCCAGCGCGGCGTGCTCGGCGTCGGTCAGGCCCACCTCGTCGCGGTCGCCGCGCACCACCCACGCCCGGGCACCGGAGCCGCACAGCCTGGGCACCAGCGAACCGTGCCGGTCCAGGTACGCGAAGTACTCGGCCATCGCCCGGCGGCAGAACGGCGCGGAGTTCTTCCTCAGATCGGCGAGCAGCGCCGGCCTGCGCCGCTCGGGGATGCTGTCCGCGAGTGCCTTCGGCGCCAGCCACAGCATCGCCGGCCAGGCCGCGGCCCCGAGACCGGGCACGCGTCCGATCGCCGTCGCTACCGCCAGCGCCCTGGACTCGTCCGGCCGCGAGAACGTCGGGGACAGCAGCACCACCGGGCCGGAGAAGTGCCCGCCGCCGACCATCTCGATGGCGATGTTCGCGCCGATGCTGTGACCGACCACGACCGTGCAGCCGTGCTCGGCGGCGAAGGCACCGGTGATCGCCGCGTAGTGCTCCATCGACACGTCCGCGGGCGCGACCGTCCCGGCGTGGCCCGGGACGGTCGCCGCCACCAGGCGGATCGGTGCGTCGGCGAGCGGCGGCGCGGCCGTCATGTCCTCGTAGAAGGCCGTACTGCACAGCCCGCCGGGCAGCAGCAGGACCCGGTGCGGGGCGTCGGCCGGGCCCGCCTCCCGAACGTCCCACGTGTGGAATGGCGCGGCACTGCTCACGGCTGGACCCTCCGTCTCGTTCGACCCCCTCGGAAGTCTCCCGCGCCGCCGCCCGCCGGTCGGTGACCCGGGGCCGGGCGCGGCATGTCGGACCGCGGCCGCCGTGTCCGCGGCGCGGTCGGCCGTTGCGCCCGCCCGGTCGGCGTGCCGGTGCGACCGCTGGCGGCC
>NZ_JBHXKE010000108.1:0-30639 GCF_042722765.1 Kitasatospora sp. NPDC058406 | reverse complement strand
GGTGGACCCTCGGGGGCCGGGGCTCGGACACTCCGTGCCGGGCGGCTACCAGGGCCCGTAGGGCCCCATGTTGCGCCGGTCGCCCCGGTCGCCACGGTCGGTCAGCGCCCGGATCGCCGGGCGGACGTCCACCACGTAGACGATCGCCGCGACCAGGCCCGCCAGGGTGAGGAAGCTGGTCAGGAAGTCCGCCCCGAAGAGCAGGTCCAGCCCGAACGCGATGCCGAGGACGGCCAGCCAGAACCCCTTGGTCTTCTTGTCCGCCGCCCGGTAGGAGTCCTCCGGACGGGTCGCCGCGTCGATCAACGCGTACAGCTTGTAGCCCAGGATGGCGACGGCCAGCCACCAGAACGGATTCAGGTAGTCCAAGACCAGGATCTGGCCCACTCCGGCCATCACGGCCTCCTCTGCATCTCGACTGCGGCACCCCTGCCGCCCATCCTGGCACGGTGAGCCACCCGCCAGGGGGTCAACGTCCCCGCATCACCGGGGCGCGCCCCGACCCGGCCCGCCACTGCTCCCGCTCCGCCCTACTCCGCGGACTTACGGGCGCGGCCGCTCTTCCTGGGGGCGGGCACGTCCTCCTCGACGAGCTCGGCCTCGATCGGCTCGACGTCGATCGGCTCGACGGCCGCCGTCCCGGCCTCGACGGTCGCGTCACCGTCGGCGTCGGTCCGGCCGCGGTCGACCACGACCTTGCCGCGCTCGGCCAGCTCGTCGTAGGTCTCCTTGGCCTTCACCGCCAACTCGACGGCGCGGCCCACCTGCTGGAGCGCGAACGTCTGGGCCTTCTCCTGCAGCACCTTGAGGTCGGAGGGCAGGGTGGTGACCGAGCCGGTGACCTTGGCCTGGGCCTCGACCAGCCGGGCCTGGGCCTCGGCCAGCCTGGCGGTGGCCTTCTCCTGCGCGCCCCTGGGGTCCGCCGCGAGTGCCTCCACCTTGCCCGGCACTTCGCGGAGCTTCTCGTAGGCGAGGTCCCCGGCGCCGGCGAGGGCGTAGAGCGGGGTCGGGTCGGTCAGGGTCTTCTTGATGTCGTCCGTGATCGGCATGGCCGGTCCTCCCGTGGTGTTCAGGGCGTCTTGCCCTCGTCCTCGTCCGTACGCTCGTCCGTACGCTCGTCCGCACCGGGTCGCCCGTCGGCGGCGTTCTCCTTGAGAAAGGCGTCGTAGACCGCGAGCAGCGCCTGCTTCTGCTGCTCGCTGATCAGTGGATCGGCCAGGATCGAGGCCCGCAGCTCCAGCCCCTCACCGCGCCGCTCCTCCAGGATCCCGGCCTGGACGTAGAGCGTCTCCGCCGAGATCCGCAGCGCCTTGGCGATCTGCTGCAGGATCTCCGCGCTCGGCTTGCGCAACCCTCGCTCGATCTGGCTGAGGTACGGATTGGACACGCCGGCGACCTCCGCCAACTGCCGCAGCGAGTACTGCGCGTTCCGCCGCTGCTCGCGGATGTACTCGCCCAGCGAGCCGACGTTCAGTGAGGCCATGCGACCACCCTGCCCCACCCTGCTTGCAAATGCAAGCGAAGTGCTAGCACCAGCAAACGCGCGGTTCCGCCCCGCCGGCGACGACCGGACACCCGGCCGGGCTCCTCGGTGACCCAGCCGCCGAGGAGCCGCCGGTCAGGTCCGGCAGGTCAGGCCGGGAGGCGGACGGGCATCAGGATCGAGAAGGTCCCGGGGTGGCCGGGGGTCCGGATGGCGAGCGGCGCCACGGGGCCGCCGAGTTCGAGGACGAGCTGACCGGGACCGGCGTCCGGGAGGGCCTCCAGGAGGAAGTCCCGGTTGACCGCCACCCGGGCGGACTCCGGGACCCGCTCCGCGTCGGGGGCCGCGACGGTGAGCCGGCCGTCGGCGTCGAGCGTGAGGACGGCGACCTCGCAGTCGGCGCCGTGCGGGCCGGACGGCAGGCTGCCGGTGGCCGCGGACCGGACGGCGTCACGGAGTTCGGCGGCGGACAGGTCCACCCGGTGGACGGGGTCGAGTCGGGCCAGCGCACGGTAGTCGGGGTAGTCGTGGCCGAGGGTGGCCCCCTCGATGCGGTGGCCCCCGGTCTCGACCCGGACGGAGCCGTCGCCGAGCGCCAGTTCCGCCCGCTCGGCACCCGAGCCCAGCAGCGCGCGGACGGCGTCGACCAGGGCGGTGGGGACGATCACGGCGACGGACGCACCGACGGCGGCAGGGGCATCGGGGGCTGCGGGGGCTGCAGGGGCGGCCGGGGCGTCGGCCACCCGGTCGGCGGTCACGGGCAGTTCGGCGAGCGCCATCCGGTAACGGTCGGTGGCGACCAGCCGCAGCAGGCCGCCGTCCAGGTCGAACAGCACGCCCGCCAGGACCGGAAGTTCGGGGTCACTGCCCACCGCGAAGCGGACCGCGTCCAGGGCGTCGGCCAGCTCCCGGGCGGGAACGGTGAAGCGGTGCTCGATCGTGGTGACGGTCATGGGACTCTCCCTCTGGTCGATCAGTCGGCGGATCAGGGAGAGCTCCCGGCGGGCGTCGGCGAGGCCGTCCTCCAGCCGGCCGAGGTGCGCGTCGAGCACCCGGTGGGCGACTGCGGCGCCCGGGGCCGCGCCGAGGACGGCCCGGATGTCGGCCAGCGGCAGGCCCACCCGTCGGAGCCGGGCGAGCAGCCGGGCGTCGGCGAGCTGTCCGGGCGCGTACCAGCGGTAGCCGGTCCGGGGATCGACCCAGGCCGGGGCGAGCACGACGGCGCCGTCGTAGAAGCGCAGCGCGCTCACGCTCAGGCCGCTGTCACGGGCCAGCTCACCGATGCTTCGCAGGTCGCTCTCCATGTCGGGGACTCTGGGGGCTCGACCAGGTCGAGGGTCAAGTCGCGGGGGTGGGCAACGCGGCCGGAGGCGTTCCTCCGCTCGCACGTCCGAGGTCCGACGATACCGATGCGGCACTCGACGAACCGGCCTCGAACCCCGCCCCGAGGAGGACAGGATCTGACCTAGTTAGCCGATACCTTCAGTACTACCGAAGCGGGAACACCCCACCGACGAGAGGCCTGCCGACCATGCCCACCCTGGTGAACGCCGAGACCGACGAGCGCAACGCCCTCCTCTCCTTCGTCGCCGCGCAGCGCGGCGGCCTGCGCCGGGCCGTCCTCGGACTGACCGAGGAGCAGGCCGCCACCCGGCCGAGCGCCAGCGCCCTCTCGCTGGCCGAGCTGGTCAAGCACGCGGCGATCTGCGAGCGCGAGTGGGTGGTCGGCATCCTGCTGGACCGCGCGGAGGGTCGGCACGACTACCGGGAGAGCTCCTTCGCGCTGACCGAGGGCGAGACCCTGGCCGACTGGCTGGAGCGGTACGCGGAGGTGGCCGCGGAGACCGAGCGGATCATCGAGGAGCTGCCGAACCTTGAGGTGGACGCGCCGCTGCCGGAGGCGCCGTGGTTCCCGGCCGGCTCGCGGCGCACCGCGCGCTGGGTGCTGCTGCACCTGATCGAGGAGACGGCGCGGCACGCCGGGCACGCCGACATCATCCGCGAGTCACTGGACGGCCGGACCGCTTTCGAGCTGGTCGGCGAGGAGCTGGCGCAGGTCGGCTGACGACCTCCACCCGACCGCGACGGCCCGGCCCGGACACTCCGGGCGAGGGCCGTCGCGCCATTGGTTGAACTTTGAACGAAACGGGTCTATGGTGGAGCCATCAAGTTGAAGCCTAAACAACTGGCTTCGAACCCGAGGAGGAGCCATGGGCCTGTTCAACCGCAACAAGACCGCCACCACCGCGACCACCGGCACCGCGACCGCCGTCGTCGACGCACCCACCGGGCCGGACCTCGGCCACCTCAGCGGCGACTGGGCGATCGACACCACCCACAGCGAGATCGGCTTCTCCGTCCGCCACGCGATGGTCACCAACGTCAAGGGCCGCTTCACCGAGTACGACGGCAAGCTGCACCTGGACGGCACCACGCCGGTCAACTCCAGCGCCGAGCTGGTGATCAAGGTCGCGAGCATCGACACCAACCAGACCCAGCGCGACGAGCACCTCCGCACCGGCGACTTCTTCGCCGCCGAGACCTACCCCGAGATGCGCTTCCGCAGCACCTCCGCCGAGCGGGTGCGCAACGACACCTACCGGATGACCGGCGAGCTCACGATCAAGGACACCACCCGCCCGATCGTCCTGGACCTGGACTTCACCGGCACCGCCACCGACGCCTACGGCGCCGAGCGGGTCGGCTTCGAGGGCTCGGCCGTCCTCGACCGCACCGACTGGGGCCTGACCTACAACGCCGCGCTGGAGACCGGCGGCGTGCTGATCGGCGAGAAGGTCAAGCTCAGCTTCGACATCTCCGCAGTGAAGGCGGCCTGACCCGGCCGACCTCGGCCACGGGCCCTGTGCCCCGCATGCCGCGGGCGCGCCCTTCGGCTCCCCCGGCCGACCGCGCGCCCGCATCCGCCTCGCCCCTGCCGACCCCCGAGCGGCAGGGGCGAGGTCGTACTCGGCCACAACAACAGCCGCTTACGGCGTGATTCCTGCCGGGCGCCCGGTTCGCACACGGATTTGACGGCCGGATCCGGCCACGCCGAGGCCCCGCCCGAGTCCGGCCCACCCCGCCCGCCGCGCCCTGCCGCCCGGCTCGGGTCCACTCGGCGATCAGACGGCCAGCAGCGCGCCGTCCGCCGCAGGCAGCCAGCTGCCCGCCGGCCGACGCAACCACTGTTCACGCGCGCCGAGTTCGGCCGCAGCCGCACGCAACGCGACCAGCCCGGGGTGCCGCAGGTCCGGGCGGTGCACCAGGCTCACCAGACTGAGCGGCACCGGATCCACCAGCGGCACGTTCACCGCTCCCGGGATCAACGGGCCGCCGACGGTGGTCAGCATCGGATCGCCGTGCCGGGCGAGGTAGCGGGCGGTCTCGTCCACGCCGACCGGCGGGACGTACGGCGCGGCCGGGGTCAGGCCGTGCTCGCGCAGCAGCCGGACTCCGAGATCGGCCCACTCGGTGGTGGCCGGGTTGCCCGCGCACACGTCCACCGGGTGCCCGGCCAGGTCGGCGAGACGCAGCGCCGGCCGGTCCGCGAGTACGTGCACGGCCTTCATCATCACCGACACCCGCTCCAACCGGACCGGCACCTGCGCGAGTTGGGCCCGCACCCCGGCCGGCAGGCCGGCGAACCGGCCGAACGAGACGTCCAGCCGGTGGGCGAGCAGCTCGGCCGAGGCCGCCGCGAGACCACCGTGGAAGCGTGCCAGGAGTTCGCCGTCCGGCCGGGCCGCGCGGGCCCGTTCGAGCAACCGGCCGCCGGTGAGGTCGGGTCCGGTGACGTCGCTGTTGAGGTCGAGCAGCAGCGGGCGGTGGGCGGCGCCGCTCAGGATCTCGTCGTGCAGGGCCAGCAGACGGCGCGCCCGGGGCAGCAACCCGAGCCCGGCCGGGGTGAGTTCGACGCTCCGCGTGGTCCGGGTGAAGAGCGCGTCGCCGAGCAGCCGCTCCAGCGCGCGCACATCCCGGCTGAGCGCCTGCTGGGCCACGTGCAGGCGCTCGGCGGCCCGGCCGAAGTGCAGCGTCTCGGCAGTCGCCACGAAGCCTCGGAGCAGGCGGGGGTGCAGGTCACGGGACATGGCGGCAGGCTAGCAACGAGGTCGGGCCGGGTCGATCGACAGCATTCTGTTGTCAGTGCGGCGAAACAGGTGTTGGACCACGACCGGTCGCCGGACCGAGGCTGGGCCCCTCCCCCCTCCTCTCCCCGCGGAGTCCCATGCTCGCCTCGTACCGCCGGCTGTTCACCCGGCCCGGCACCGCCGCGTTCACCCTCGCCGGGCTGCTCGGCCGGCTCTCGATGTCGATGACCGGCGTCTCCCTCGTGGTGCTGCTCGCCGACCGGCGCGGTTCGTACGCGCTGGCGGGCACCGTCGCGGCGGCCGGGCTGGCCACCGGGGCGATCGGCATGCCGCTGCTCGGACGGCTGGTCGACCGGTACGGGCAGTCACGGGTGGCGGTGCCGGCCGCCCTGTACAACGCGCTGCCGTTCACCGGACTGCTGCTGCTCGTCCGGTTCGAAGCGCCCGACTGGACGCTCTACGCGTGCTGGGCGGCCTGCGCGGCCGCACCCAATCTGGGCGGCATGGCGCGGGCCCGCTGGGCACACCTGTACCGGGACGACCCGGCCGCACGGCACCTGGCCAACTCCTTCGAACAGGCGCTGGACGAGCTCTGCTTCATGGCCGGACCGGTGCTCGGCATGGTGCTCTGCACCGCGTTCGCGCCGGAGGCCGGGATGCTGACCGCCGGAGCGTTCGGCACCGGCGGCGCCCTGCTCTTCGCGGCCCAGCGGCGCACCGAACCGCCCCTGGCGGAGCGGGCGGCGGGCGAGCGGCACGGCTCGCCGCTCCGGGCGCCGGGGCTGCGGGTGCTGGTGCTGACCTTCCTCGCCACGGGCGTGATCTTCGGCTCGCTGGAACTGACCACCGTCGCGTACGCCGACGCCCTGGGCCGACGGCCGGTGGCCGGGGTGCTGCTGGGGCTGGTGGCCGCCGGGTCCTGCGTGGCCGGGCTGGCGTTCGGGACCCTCCGCCCGCGCCGGGCACCGGGTGTCCGCTTTCTGTGGGGCGTCGCCGCGATGGCCGGACTGCTGCTCCTGCCGCTGGCCGCGGGGCTCGGCGGGGCCGGGCTCGCACTGCTCGGGGCGGCGCTCTTCGTCGCCGGGACGGGTACCGCGCCGACCATGGTCACCGGGATGACCCTCATCCAGGAGCTGCTGCCGCAGAGGCAGTTGAACGAGGCGATGGCGATCGCGGTGTCCGGGATCCTGGTCGGGATCTCGGCCGGCTCCTCGCTGGCGGGCGTGGTCGCGGAGCAGGCCGGACCGGGGGCCGGCTTCTGGCTCCCGGCCGGGGCCGCCTCACTCGCCCTGCTGATCGCCCTGGCCGGGCGGCGCCACCTGGGGGTGGCGGGGGTGGCGGCGCCTGCGGACGCCGCTCCGGAGACCGCAGCGGTGACGGCCCCGGAAGCGTCGGAAGCGCCGACGGCCTCGGGGAAGTCGGGGGCTTCGAGGGCTTCGAGGGCTTCGGACGAAACTGCCGCGCGTTCCGTCAGTGGCGCGTACTAACGTTCGAATCATGACAACGGAGAGCGCCGTCCGGTACGTCCGTGGCGATGCCACGGCTCCCCTGGACCAGGGCGTGAAGGTCATCGCGCACGTGTGCAACGACCTGGGCGGCTGGGGAAGGGGGTTCGTCCTGGCGCTCTCGCGCCGGTGGCCGGAGCCGGAGCGGGCCTTCCGCCGCTGGCACCGGGAGCGCGCGGGGAACGACTTCGGCCTGGGCGCCGTGCAGTTCGTCCGGGTCGACGACTCCCTCTGGGTGGCCAACATGGTGGGACAGCACGGCATCCGCACGGCCCGCTCGACCGCGGTGCCGGTGCGGTACGAGGCGATCGACACGGCGCTGACCGCGCTCGGCGGGCACGCGGCCGGGCTGGGGGCATCGGTCCACATGCCGCAGATCGGGTGCGGGCCGGCCGGCGGCCGGTGGGAGCTGGTGGAGCCGCTGGTGACGGCCCGCCTGACGGACCGGGGGATACCGGTGACGGTCTACGACCGCGACTGACCGGTGGCGGCGTCCGCCCCGGCCGGACGGTCCCCGACCTCGGTCCGGTGCACCCGGGCCGGCCAGGTGTACTCGTACTCGGGCAGCCGGTAGCCGCCGGGGAAGACACCCTCGCCGGTCGCCGTGCGCCGGCCCCCGGCGCGCTCGTAGAACGCGACCGCCCGCGTGTTGGCGGTCAGCACCTCCAGGTAGAGGTCGGCGCCCGGGTGGCGGGTGGCGACGTGGGCGAGCGCCGCGTCCATCAGCTCGCGGCCGATGCCGCCGCCGGTGAGCCCGGGGCGGACGTGCAGGTTGTCGAGCAGCACCCGGCCGTCCGGCTGGGGGACGAGGTAGGCGAACCCGACGACCACGTCGGCCCGTTCGGCGACCAGCAGCTCGGGGGTGACCTCCGGATCGCCGTAGTCGACGGTGAGCCGCAGCGCCCAGATCTCGCGCCGTTCGGCGGCCAGCCCGTCACCGAGCGCCGGCGCCGGGACGATACCGGCGTAGGCGGTCCGCCAGCTGGCGGCGTGCAGCCCGGCCACGGCCTCGGCGTCGCGTCCGGTGCCCCGGCGAATGGTGGTGATCATGTGACGAGCTTGCCACACCCTCCGTGTTGAACATGTTCAATCCCCGCCGCTACAGTCACGACATGCTTTTGAACGCGTTCGAAAGACAAGGCGGCGAAGCGACGGCACCGGATGCGCAGGGGGCATCCGGTGCCGCCCGCACCGACACCGCCTGGGACTGACCGATCGGGCTAGGCTCGGGCCCGTGGACGACCTGGCAGCGACGAACGGTACGAACGGGACCAGCGGCACCAGCGGAACGGACGGCGCCGAGGGCGCCGGGCCGAACTCCGCGGCGCCGTCGGCCGAGGCGCGCGGCAGCCGCGCCCAGCCGAAGACCGACAAGAGCGAGCAGACCCGGGCCCTGATCCTGGAGACGGCCATGCGGCTGTTCCAGGAGCGCGGATACGAGAAGACCACGATGCGGGCGATCGCCACCGAGGCGGGCGTCTCGGTCGGCAACGCGTACTACTACTTCTCGGCGAAGGAATTCCTGATCCAGGGGTTCTACGACCGCATGACGTACGACCACGCCGCGGACGCCAGGAACCGCATGGCCCACACCCGGGAGTTCTCGGAGCGGCTGGAGATCGCGCTGACCTCCTGGCTCGACACGGCCGCCCCGTACCACGAGTTCGCGGCGCAGTTCTTCCGCACCGCCGCCGACCCGACGAGCTCGCTCAGCCCGTTCTCCAACGAGTCCCACCCGGCCCGCGCCACCGCCGTGGCACTGTTCCGCGAGGTGCTGGAGGGCTCCGACCTGGCGCCCAAGCTGGACACCGAGCTGGTGGAGCTGCTGCCCGACGTCCTGTGGCTGCACCTGATGGTCGTGGTGCTCTACTGGGTGTTCGACCGGACGCCCGACACCGAGCGCACCCGGGAGTTCGTCCGGCGGTCGACGCCCATGGCCGCACGCGTCATCAACCTCTCGCGCTACCGGGTGTTCCGCCCGATCGTCCGCGATGCCAAGGGCCTGATCCAGGACTTCATCCTGCCCACCATCGGCAGGACGGCGGTCAAGTAGTCGCCGACGGATCAGAAGCCGTCGAGGTTCCATGCCAGCAGTGGCGTACGGAGCAGCAGGTCGGCGTCGGCCGCCGCACGGGGCCGCAGCTCGGTGACCAGACCGGCCGCGGCGAGCCGCGGCACCGTCTCGCCGCTCAGGTAGAGCGAGCCCAGCACCGAGGCGTCCATCGCCAGATCGGCCTCGTCGGCGGTCCGGCTGCACCGGCCGGTGCCGTCCGCGCCCACGTCGATCGCCCAGCGGCCGGCCGCGTAGCCGTCGCGGTCCTCCACCTCCAGCACCACCCGGCCCGGCGCGCCGTACGTCCGGGCGTTGAAGGCCGCCTCGACGTCCAGCACCCGCAGCCACATGAAGTCGGCGTTGTCCGCGTACGGGGTGGCCGCGCGCGGGTCGTTCAGCAGGAGCGGCAACGGGTCGTCCGGCCCGATGTTCTCCACCACGACCTTGCGCACCCAGTCCACCGAGACGAGGTAGCGCCAGAGTTCGGCGCCGGCGCCCCGGTCGAGGGCGAAGAGGTCGAGCACGGTGAGGGTGCAGTTCGGGTAGGAACCGTCCCAGGCGTCGTCGATCTTGTAGACGGCCAGGCCGGTGGCGGTGCCCTCGGCGTCCCGGTGGACGGCGGCGAAGGGCTCCTTCCAGTCGAAGCCCGGCACCTCGATCTCGCCGGTGTAGCGCTTCCACATCACCTCGTCGCGGGCGATCGCACCTGGCTGGGTGAGCCGCCAGCGGTCGTGCAGCTCCGGGCCGAGCTTGCGGAGCTCCGCCATGGTGACGAGGTCGATCCGCCCGCCGGGCACCGTGGGCAACCCGGCCCGCAGGCCGCCCGCGCGCTGCAGGTCGATGTTCCAGCCGTGGCCCCGGGTGGCCGGTCCGAAGCCGAAGCGGCCGTAGATGTTGTACTCGGCGGCGATCAGGATCGCGACCGCCGCGCCGCGCTCGCGCGCCGCCGCGAGGTCCCGGGCCATCATGCCGCTGAGCAGTCCGCGCCGGCGGTGGGTGGCGGTCACCGTGACGGCCGTCAGCGCGTTCGCCGTGACGACGGCGCCGCCGGGGACGGTCAGCTCGGTGTCGAAGCTGCGGTAGGTGGCGACGAACCTGCCCGCGTCGACGGCGGTGAGCATCCGGCCCGGCTGCCACTGCCGTCTGCGGTAGTCGGCCGCGCTGCCGACGTGCGGGCGCAGGAAGCCGACGACGAGCGCCCGGTCCCACGGCTCGATCTCGTCCTCGGCGATCGACCGGATCTCGATGCCGCCGATGGTGTCGGTCTGCTCCTCCGGCCGGCTGCCCGGGTCACGGGTCCCACCGTGTGCGTCAATGCCCATTCGCCCACCGTACGGCGGGGTTTCGCCAACGGCATCCGATTTATTCCCCCGGCGGCCGTGGCCCTGCGGGCGGTGCCGGCCTCGGGTCGGGGACGGGGTCGGAGGCGGGTCGGGGACGGGTCGCCGGGGCCGCGCCGGTCCGTACGCGTGAGACCGACTCACGGAAGACTGGCGCCATGCGAAAACTGATCTACGGCATGAACCTGACCCTGGACGGCTACATCGCCGCGCCCGGCGACGACATCGGCTGGAGCGTGCCGAGCGACGAGCTGTTCCAGTTCTGGTCCGACCAGTTGCAGGCGACCGACCTGACGCTGTACGGGCGCAAGCTGTGGCAGACGATGAGCTCCTACTGGCCGACCGGCGACCGGCGGCCCGACGCCACCCCGGCGGAGATCGAGTTCGCGCGCCGCTGGCGGGACATGTCGAAGGTGGTGTTCTCCTCGACGATCGACGAGGTCGACTGGAACACCCGCCTGGTCACCGGCGACGCGGTCGCCGAGATCACCCGGCTCAAGGCCGAGGAAGGCGGCCCGATGGACATCGGCGGCGCGACGCTCGCCGGGGCGGCCGTGCGGGCCGGGCTGATTGACGAGTACGTGCTGGCCACCGCGCCGGTCCTGGTGGGCGGCGGCACGCCGTTCTTCACGGCGCTGGACAACTGGGTGAACCTCAACCTGGTGGAGACGCGGACGCTCCCCTGCGGCGTGGTCCTGACCAGGTACGAGACGAGGCGCTGAGCGCCCGTCCCCGGCGACCCGGGCTACCGCCCGAACCACCCACGAGTGAAGCCCTGAACGGCAGGTCTCATGGCAGTGGCACATCTGCCGTCCATCTGCCGAGTGCCGTGAGATTCCGCCGGGGCTTTGGGGCCCCTGCATCGGCGAGGGGCCCGGGTCAGGGGCGGGCGTAGAAGTCGGGGGTGCCCATGATCCAGAGGCTGGCCTGCTTGATCCGCGTGCCCGGGCGGGGGGCCTCGATCATCTGGTCGTCGCCGATGTACAGGCCGACGTGGTGGATGTCGGCCGCACGACCGGTGGAGCTCCAGAAGACCAGGTCCCCGGGACGCAGCTGACGGTAGGTGATCGGGGAGGACTGCGCGTACTGGTCGGCGGCGAAGTGGTTGAGCGGCTTGCCGCCCTGGCGCCAGGCCATCATGGTCAGCCCCGAGCAGTCGTAGCCGCCCGGCCCCTCGCCGCCCCAGACGTAGGGCAGGCCGATCCTGGACTTCGCGAAGGCCACCGCGGCGGCGGCGCCCTCGGCCGACCAGGGCCGGGCGGGCGGCGGGACGGCGGCGGGCGCGGCGGGCCCCTTCGCCGCCCCGGAGGCCTTCTCGGCAGCGGCCTTCTCGGCGGCCGCCCGATCGGCAGCCGACTTCTCCGCCGCGGCCCGCTCGGCGGCGGCCCGTTCCGCCGCCGCCCGCTCGGCGGCTGCCTGTTCCGCCGCGGCCCGCTCCGCGGCCTCCCGTTCCGCCGCGGCCTTCTCGGCAGCGGCGCGGGCGGCGGCCTCGGCCTCCCGGGCGGCGATCGCCTCCAGTGCCTCGCGCCGTTGCCGCTCCATCTCGACGGTGGTGTGCCGGGCGGCGGCGAGGTCGGCGAGCAGTTGCTCCCGCCGCAGTCCGACCGCGACGACCTGCTCCTGCTGCGCCGTCAGCCTGGCCTCGGCCCGCTCCCGGGCCGCGCCGACCTCAGCTGCGGCCCGGGCGGCGGTCTCGGTGGCGACCCGCGCGGCGCTGGACGCCCGGCCGGCGGCTTCCGCCGTCGAGACCGCCGCGTCGAGGATCTGCCGGGTCCGGTCGCTGGCGACACCGACCACGGCGGCCTGGTCCCCCGCCTCGCGCGGCCCCCGGGCACCGAGGAGCGCGTTGACGGCGGAGAGCCCGGCGCTGGTGCCCTGCCGGTACGTTTCGGCGGCCAACTGGGCGGCGCTCTCGGCGGCCTCGACCCGATCGGCCTCGGCCGCCGCGGCCCGGTCGCCGGCGGCGGACTCCTCGACGCGGGCCCGGGTGAGGCCGAGCTGCGCGCCGTTGTAGGCCTCGACGGCCTGCTCTGCGGTGCGGCCGGCCTGGTCGAGTTCGCCCTTGGCCGCGGTGAGGCCGGCCTCGATGGCGGCGACCGAGCCGGCCCGGCGGTCGGCCTCGGCCCGGGACTCGTCGATCTCCTGGGCGGACGGGTACGCCCCCTCCCCCGGCCCGGCTGCCACGGGGGCGGCAGCGCCCGGTTCGGCGGAGGTGGCCGGCTCGGCTGGGGCGGCCGGCTCGGCGGGGGCGGCCGTCGCCGCGGGAAGGAGACCGAGCAGGGCGGTGAGGGCAATCAGGAGGGTCGGCAGGATTCTGCGCGCCACGGGTCACCCCTTCGAACGGTCACGAGGGAGGACGGCCCGCCGTACCCGGCGGCGGCGGAACCGCGCCCGTTCGGCGAGATCCGGCACCGGCCCGGCGACGGCCCGACGACCGGGCGGCCGGATGACCCGACGACCGGGCGGCCCGACGACCCCCGTCCGCCGATGACGGCCGGACGAACCATCCCATTGCGTGACAAGACGGTCACTGACCGCCATGTTCTCAAGCCGGGCGGCTTTCACACCTGAAGCCCGCACCCGCCGGCCGGGTGACTATCGGATGATCTGACCGGACATTGGCCCCGACCCGATGGCCTCGGACCTGCTCCAACGCAAGGTACACGCACTACCGGCGGATCCGTGGCGTGTGCGTCCGCAGCCGGCGCGGGCGGTCGGGCCGGGCCTCCAGACCGGTCGGACGGGCCGCGTACGTCCGGCTGCGGCCGGCCCGGACGGTGCGCCGGCGCTGCCGCGCGCCGCCCTCCCGGCCCGGCGGGTCCGCCGGAGCGCCGTACCCGCCGAAGCCGCCGGCCCCCCGGCCTCCGGCCCCGTGCTCCGCCGCGCCCGCCGCCGAGCGGCGGTCGGCCAGCCGGGCGGACCGGCGGGCCAGTGCCCGGGCGGTGTGCGCGTCGAGGTGGGCACTGGCCCGGGCGGCCATCCGCTCGGCCACCCGGTGCGCGGCGGGATGGTTCGCCGGCACCTTGTCGGGGGCGCCCGCGATCAGGTCGAAAAGCCAGGTGCGGGCGACGTCCGCACGCCGGTGCAGTCGGCGCTCGCGCCGGAGCGCACGCGCCCGTCGGCGCGGGCGCGTGGCGTAGCGCCAGCGCGCCCAAGGACTGCTCGGCCGCCCCAGCCGGATCGCACCGATCCAGGAGAGGCCCGGCACCATGATCCCGAGCAGACCGGTCCACACCTTGCCCTTGAGGAGGGTCACGATCGAGGCCAGCGCGTTGATCGAGATCACGGTGACCAGCCCCCACCTGGTCTCCTCGCCGGGGACCACACCCAGCGGCACGTACCCGATGAGCAGCAGGCCGGTGAAGAGGATCCCGAAGATCACCGCGTCCACCGACTTGCGGCCCTGCTCGCTCCAGTACACGTCGTCGAGGTGCAGGATCAGCGCGAACTCGTCCAGCACCAGACCGCAGCCGATGCCGAAGAGCAGCCCGAAGACGTCGATCCACGGGTGCCCGCCGTAGGTGGCGAACACCCCGATCCCCCCGGCCAGCAGGAAGCCGAGACCGAACACCATGTGGTGGATGTGGAGCCCACCGGGGGTCACGTTGCCGGGCCACCAGCGCACCTGGGCCCTGATCATCCGCACGCTGAACCGGATGAAGACGAAGGACGTGATGAACCCGACCAGCAGCAGGAGCAGCGGTTGCTTGTGCGTGGCGACGATGTGGTCGCGGTAGCCGTCCAGCAGTGTGGTCATGCGTCTTACCTTCGTTCCTGGTACTGCGTCCGCTCTGCCACGACATGGCCCGGGGGCCAACGGCGTCCGAACCCGTGCCCGTGGGGGCGTCAGAAGCCCCGCGTGCGCTTGGCCGCCCGCCGGGGGACGACCGGGGCCAGCGACGGCCGCTCGACACCGACCGGCAGCTTCATGAAGAGACGGGCGATCTCACCGCCCAGGTTCACCCCGATCGCCAGCGCCAGGGCGATCGCGGCGGCCCGGGTGATCTGGACCAGACCCCCGCTCGCGTGCCCCTGGGCGAAGGAGAGCATGCCGAGGTAGAGCGCCGAGCCGGGCATCAGCGGCCCGATCGCGGCGGTCACGTACGGCAGCGCGGAGCCGTTGCGGTAGCGGGCCATCAGCTGCCCGAAGAGGCCGACCAGGCCGGCCGCCACGCCGGTCGCGACGATCGGCGAGATGGCGGCGTTGTAGACCAGCACGCCGTAGCTGGCCCAGCCGATGCCGCTGTTCAGGGTGACCAGGGCGAGCGAGCGGCGGTCGGTCTGCAGCAGCATCGCGAAGGCCAGCGTCAGCACCAGCGCGGCGATCATCTGGACCGGCGGGTAGTTGACCCCGACCAGCGACTCGTCCGGCCGGAGCTTGGCCTGGAACCCGACCCCGAGGTACAGGATCAGCATCACGCCGATGACGATGCCCGCCACCAGGTAGATCACCTCCAGCAGCCGGGCCGCTGCGGTGATGTAGAAGCCGGTCAGACCGTCCTGGACGGCGGCGACCAGGGCCCGGCCGGGCAGCAGGGCGAACAGCCCACCGGTGATCACCACGGATCCCCGCAGGCCCAGGTCGTTGAAGGAGAGGATGAGGCCGGAGGCGGCGGCCGGCATCGCGGCCAGCACGAACTGGTAGAACTCCGGCAGCCCGCGGCGGGCGATCGTCGAGGCCATCCGGTCACCCAGCACGGCGGCGACGAAGGCGCTGATGAAGACCAGCCAGGCCTTGTCGTCGATCCGCCCGCCGACCAGGAAGGTCGCCGCGCCGGCCAGCAGACCGGTGTTCAGCGCGAGCAGCCAGGCCGGGTACGGGTGCCGGTTGCGGCGGATCAGCGCCAGCCTGCGGTACGCGTCGTTGACGCTCACCTTCTCGGCGGTGATGTCGGCGACCAGCTCGTACACCGCGTTGAGCCGGGTGTAGTCGGAGGTCCGGCGGCGGACCACGCGGTCGGCGGTGATCGGCGGCTCGACCAGCGACGGCTGGTGCGAGATGCCGATCAGGGTGAAGGTGACCTGCGGCTCGCAGCGGTCCAGCCGGTAGGCGTGCGCGATGCCGAGCATGGCCGCCTCGACGTCCTCGGCGGCCTCGCCGCTGGCGAGCAGCAGCTCGCCGATACGGAGCGTCAGGTCGAGGATGCGGGGGACGTTGCGGCCGGCGGAGGGGTGCAGCTCGCGGGCGGTCCGCTCGAAGGACGGGCGCTCGGACATCGGGATGCGCAGCAGGGTGCGCATCCGGTCCGGCCAGGGTGCCTCGCCCGGGGCTCCGGGCATGAGCGCGGGGACGGCGACGCCGGTGGGCGGCGTGTAGCCGGCGGCGCGCCACTCCTCGGGGGTGAGGGTGTCCTCGGCACCCGGACGCCGGCGGTACGCCGCGGCCCGCGGCTGGTCCGGCCCGGGGAGGGGCTCGGGTCCGGGCTCCGGCTCGGGAAGGGGCTCCGGCTCGGGCTCCGGTGCGGGCTCCGGCTCGGGCGTCAGCAGGCCCTTGGTCTCGGGGGCCGGCAGGAGGAACGGCACCAGCACGGTGTGCTCGGCGACGGGAGCGGGGTGACCGAGCAGTCCTTCCGTGGGCGGCGCCTCCGACGGGTGGACCGGCTGCGCCCCGGGCGCCGGACGGGCCTGCCGCTGGGGCCGGGCCGCTCGGCCGCCCCTGGCCCTCTTGCCGCCACCCGACCGGCCCCGCTTAGGCACTTCCACTCCTTGCCGCCCCTGACGGCGCCGGGCCACCCCGGGCCGCCGTTCGATCTCCGGATACACCTTGCCTGATCGAACTGCCGGACGCACATGTACGCGGCGGCGAGCACGGCCCCGCCCGGGCTCCTCCCCGGCGGGGTGGGCGCACGAGGCGGGGTGGTGCGGCGGCTGGCGGCGGGAGCGGCAGGGCGGCGGCGCGGCGGCGGCGGGTGCGCGGCCGGGCGCGGGGTGCTACCGGGCGCGGTGTCGGCCGCCGGCCGACACCGGCGGGGCGTGCTCGGCGGACCCTGCCTGCGCGGCGGACGGCACCGGCCCGGCGGACGGCCGGGACCGGCGGGCGCGGAGCAGTTCGACGGCCACGGGGACGACCGAGAACAGCACGATGCCGATCAGGATCGCCTCGATGTGCTCCCGGACGAACGGGATCTGCCCGAGGAAGTACCCGAGCACGGTGACGCCGCCGCCCCAGAGCACGCCGCCGATGACGTTGAAGAGGACGAAGGTGCGGTAGTTCATCCTGCTCACCCCGGCGACGATCGGGGTGAAGGTCCGGACGATCGGCACGAAGCGGGCCAGCACGATCGCCTTGGGCCCGTGCCGGTCGAAGAAGGCAGCCGCCTTCTCCACGTTCTCCTGCTTGAACAGCCGCGAGTCGGGGCGCCGGAACAGGCTCGGTCCGACCTTCCGGCCGAACAGGTAGCCGACCTGGTCCCCCGCCACCGCGGCGACCACGATCAGCGAGCAGACCAGCCAGAGCGGCTGCTGCAGGTAGGTGTCGCCGGCGACCAGCAGGCCGGCGGTGAAGAGCAGCGAGTCCCCGGGGAGGAAGAAGCCGATCAGCAGGCCGGACTCGGCGAAGACGATCGCGAGGATGCCGATCAGCTCGAAGGTGGAGATCAGGTAGGTCGGATCGAGCCAGGACGGGCCGAGGGCGAGGCTGGTCACGGGGCGGACTCCTGAAGGGTCGACTCTTGGCAATGAAACAGTAAAGCATTCACCAAGAACTCCCCCTACCGTCAGGTCCGCCCCGTGGCCGCAGGGGCTCCGGACTACAGCCCGTACCGCTCGATCACCTCCCGGTGCGCGGCGGTGTCCGCACCCGCCGCCTCGGCCAGCTCCAGCCAGGCCAGCGGGTGCGGCCAGGAGTCGGTGAACCGGTGCAGCAGCGCGTCGGCGTCGGCGGCGTGCGCGGTGGGCGGCACCGCGAGGGCCGCGTAGATCCCGGGCAGCACGGCGTCCTCGTCGGCCGGGTCGGTGATGGTGTACTGGTCGCCGCTGTACGCCCAGACCGCGTAGCCCTCGCCCCGCAGCTTCTCGCGCAGCTCGGCCCACGCCTCGTCGCCCGGCCAGCCGCCGTCCACCCAGTAGGTGGTGTAGCCGGCCGGGTCGAGCAGAGTGAGCAGGGCGAACACTGGCGGCCGGCCACGCCGCTCCTCCTCCGGGGCGGACTCGGCGGGCGGCTCCTCCAACGGGGCGGGGGCGAAGACCACCACGTCGCCGTGGTTGAGCGGCACCTCGTCACCGAGCACCGGGAGGATCCGGGCGGTGGCCGGCCCGGTCCGGACGGCGGGCAGGTCCGCGGTGGAGCCGTCCCGCCGACCGGCCCGGACGGTGACGATCTGCCACTCCTCGTCCACCGGGCCCTCGGGCTCGTCGAACTCGATGCCGAGCCGGGCGCCGGCGGAACGGACCACCGTCCAGTCCCGGTTGGCGGTGGCGGCGGTGATCAGGTGCCAGAGGTCGGCCGGCCGGACCGTCCGGTGCAGCTCCTCCTCGGACGCGGTGTCCGCGGGCAGCGCATGGACCAGGAGGTCCTGGTAGAAGCGCTGCGCGGCGATGTGGTCGCCCAGCTCGGTGGCGGCGCCGGCGGCCAGCCGACGGGTGTTGATCCGGTCCGGCTGCGCCGCCAGGATCGCCTCGCACTGCTCCACCACCTCGGCCCAGCGCCCCTCGGCGGCGGCCCAGCGGGCCCGGACCCAGTGGCCGTCGGCCGGGCTGGTCTCCGCCAGCCGGTCGGCGAGCCGGCGCACCCCCTCGGCGTCGCCGGCCTCGATCAGGAAGGCGCCGAGCGTGCCGGGCAGTTCCTCGCCCGCCGGGTCGGCGTCCAGCTGCCGCCAGAGCAGGTCGGCGGCGGCCCTCGGGTGGCCGAGGCCGCCCAGCACCCCGGCCTGCAGGAGGACCAGCGCGGTGGCGCCGGACGGCTCGCCCCGGTACTGGTCCAGGGCGACGGAGAGCAGGTCGGCGCCGGTCTCGAACGGCACCCCGCCCTCGGCGAGGTGGCCGGGCAGGTCCTCCGCCGGGACCGGCAGCCCGGGACGGGGCAGCGCCTCGGCGGCCGCCCGGAGCTCCGCGACCTGCTCGGCGACGCCGTCCCGGCGGCGCAGCGCGCCGAGCTTGCGCTCGCCGGTGGCGGCGAGCGTGAGTGCGACCGTCCGGGCGCCGCGGGCCAGCGCCAGCCGTCCGGCGGCGAGCAGCAGGTCGACGCACGGCCGGTGCGAGCCGGTGCCGTCGAGGTAGCCGACCCAGCCGGCCAGCGTGATGCCCAGCTCGGCGTCGTTCTCCCGGGCGCCGGCGGCGACCAGCAGCTCGACGGTGGTGGTCCAGGCCGGCCGGAGGTCGGCGTGACGCTCCGCCTCGGCCGCGCCGGGCAGGAGGCCGGTGGCCTCGTCGGTGCGACCGAGCGAGGCCAGGGCGCGGGCCCGCAGCAGGGCGCCCCAGCGCCGGTCGCTCTCGTCGACCTCCCGGCCGCGGGCGCGCTCGGCCTGTTCGGCGGTGTCGAGGAGGGCGAGCACCTCCTCGTGCCGGCCGAGCAGGTGCAGGGTCCCGGCGCGGGCGTGGTGGAAGTGGAGCGAGAGCTGCTGGCCGGACGCACGCATCCGGCCGGCGGCGGCGTCCAGGTAGGTCAGCGCCTCGGCGGGGCGACCGTCGTCCTCCAGGGCGTCCGAGTACTCCCGGGAGAGGCAGTCGAAGCAGGCCCGGGCCGGCTCGATCCGCTCCAGGGTCTCGCTGAGCACGGCGAGCCGCTCGGGCACGTAGCCGGGGCCGTCGACCCGGGCGTGGCAGATCGCGAAGTCCTGCACCACGCAGACGGACTGCGGGCAGCCGGCCGTCTGCTCGCGGTGCGCGAACTCCAGCAGGTCGACCGCCTCGGGCAGCGCCTGTTCGCCCTGGTGCCGCTTGTTCAGCAGGTTCTGCATCCGCCAGTGCCGCAGGTAGACCTCGACCCAGGGCAGGTCGAGGGCCCGGGCGGCGGCGACCGCCTCGGGGTAGACGGCGTCGAGCTGCTCGTTCCGCCCCTCGTTGGCGTGGCCGGGGAGCTCGTAGATGGCGTCGGCCAGCCGGTGGTGGCCGGCCTCGGCCAGGCGGCGGTGGGTGTCGTGGACCCAGGCCCAGATGTCGGTGCTCATACCGCTTCCGTCTCCCCCTGCGGGTGGTGCGTCGTCCTGGTGGGCAGTGTGGCGGTCGCCACTGACAAGTCGTTCACTGACGGTGCTTCCGCCGACGGGCCGAGCGCGGGCGCGGCGGGCGCGGCCGAGGCGGGTACGGCAGGCGGCGGGGTGCCGGCGGGATCCACCCGTCAGCCCTCCCCGGCGAGTCCGTCGAGGGTGTCCGGGACGGCGGGCAGGCCGGGCGGGACGGCCGCGGTCAGTGCGGAGACCGCGGTGCCGATCCCGCCGAGCGCGGCGGTGAGGTCGCCGGACGCGCCGCCCGGCGCGGCGCCGGACGAGGCGGCGGCCATGATCACCTTGAGCGAGCGGAGCAGCCCGGCGGCGGTGGCGCTGCCGGTGTGACCGGCCCGGTAGGCGGTGAGCAGGTCCTGGACGGCCGGGCAGGCCAGGTTGAGGTAGAGCCGGGCCTTGACCTCGCCGTCGGTGCGGGCGGTGAACGACCTGGCCAGCCGGAGCGCGGCGGACGGGATCCGGGCGTCGGCCTGGTCGTCCTCGATCCGGGCCTTCAGTTCGGCCTCCCGGTCCGGCACCAGGACGAGCGGCAGCCCGGCCGGGTCGAACCGAGCCGGGACGAGCTGCTCGCCCGGATCGGTGAGGGCGGCGGCCAGCCAGCCGCTCTCGTCCGCGGGGAGCGGGCGCTCCGGGTCGCGGAACAGCTCGCGGTTGCCGCTCTCGCTGCCGAGTTCGACCAGCCGGCAGTCCCGCAACCCGGCGTAGCGGCGCAGGAAGGGCAGCACCGCGTAGCGGTCGCCGCGGGCGATCGGCACCTGCATGGCGCGGTAGAGCATCTCCTCGAAGCCACCGCCGGAGCCGAGCGCGACGTGCACCGCGCCCCCGCCGGCCGCCCGGAGCGCCCCGGCCGTGAGGTCGCCCTGGGAGGTGGGCACCGGGACGTCGTCGGCGAGCAGGGTGAACAGCCGCTCGTCGCAGAGCGCGGCGCCGAGCAGGTCCTGGCCGTGCCGGGCGAGGATCCGGCGCCAGACGGCCGGCCGCAGCCGGGCGGTCTCGTAGAGCCCGTCCACCACCGCGTCGGTGAGCGCCCGCTGGAGGGCGCGGTAGTGGTCGTCGCGCTGGAGGTCCTCGCGGCTGGCGGTCGGGGTCAGCCGGTTGGACTCGACCACCCCGCCGATGAACCCCGCCCAGCCGGGCAGCAGGTCGCGGGCGTCCTCGGTGAGCAGCATGCCGCGCAGGTAGACGGCGAGATCGCGGTTGTCGCTGCTGCCGTAGGTGCCGCCGTCCTGGACCCAGAGCAGGCCGACGGCGTCGGTGCCGCCCTCGGCGGGATCGCCGTCGACGGGACGGACCGGGAAGGCCGTGAGCGGTTCGAAGCGGCGGCCGAAGGCGGTGGCGAACCGCATCCGGGCGGCGTACCCGTCACCGCCGGCCGTCCTGCCGTCGGACCGGCCGGTCGCGCTCCCGCCGTCCGCGGCAGGGCCGCCGCCGCTGCCGTCCCCGCCGGCAGGGCCGTCCTGCCGCCAGGGCACCGGGACGTCGTTGACCGGCCGCTCGTCGTCGCCGACGTAGACCGGGACGGGCAGCAGTACGCAGTACCTGCCGAGCACCTCGCGGAGCGTGGACTCGTCGGCGAGGTGGGCGTGTTCGGCCTTCAGCGCGAGCTCGACCAGGGTGCCTGGAACCGGCCTGGCGGGCACCGGTTCGACGCTGTACTGCTCGCCGCCCCGGCTGCGGTAGCGGTGACCGCGTCGCGGTTCGCGGTGCGAGGTGGTGGTGACGGTGACCTCGTCGGCCACCGAGAAGGCGGAGAGGAAGCCGAGGCCGAAGGCGCCGATCAGCTCCTGGTTGCCGGTGAGTTCGCGCAGCATCCGGGTGTAGCCGGTGCCGACGGTGGCCAGGTAGGCGTGGATCTCCGGTTCGGTCAGCCCGGCCCCGGTGTCCTCGATGCCGACGGTCCGGCGGCCGGCGTCCGCGCGCACCCGGATCAGCGGGCGGTGGCCGCCGGCCGGGTCCTCCAGCCGGCGCCGGGTGTGCGAGTCGTGGGCGTTCTGGACGAGTTCCCGCAGGGCGACCAGCGGGGTGGAGTAGAGGTGGGTGGCGAGGACGTTCACCAGTCCGCCGAGATCGACCTCGGTCGTACGCAGATCCTCGGCGGGGGCATGGTCGGGCGGGAGACCTTCAGACATGGGTCCCCAGTGTGCCAGTGCGACTATCCGGCGACCATTTCTTTCTAGGGAAAGGGGCCCGGTCAACCCCGAGTTGACATCCGGGCGTCAACGGATCGGTTCGACGTCCTTACAACTGCCGCCATCTGAAAGCGAGTTAAAGGATCGGCCGGCAACCGTCGACGCCCTGACGAAGAGCGCGGAAATGCCCGTCAGATGACACCATCGGGCGAATTGCCACCCATTCGGTGGAGTTCGTCCGCGGTGCTGGTGAATGCTGGTCGTGCGACGTCAGGCAACGGCGCTTCGGAGCGGCCACTCCGGAACGCGCCACCATTCGCACTCCACCCTCAGGAGACCACCGTGTCCCGTATCCGCGCAGCCGCCGCCGTCACCGCCCTCGGGGCCTTCCTCCTCGCCGGCATCGGCACCGCCCACGCCGACAACGGCGCCGGCGCGGACCACCACTCCAACAGCAGCGTGGTGAACAACACCGGCTCCAACAACATCATCGGCAACGTCCACGGCAACGTGGTCACGACCCAGCAGACGGCCACCGGGTCCGGCGCCAGCAACCAGAACAACGGCCTCGCCGTGGCCGGCAACTCCGGGAACGTCGGCGCCCTGCAGGGCAATGGCAACCTCGCCGCCCTGATCGCCCCGCACTTCGGCGGCTGATCGGCACTCCTCCCCCGGGCACACCGGCCCGTGCCGAGGCCGGCGCCGCGCCCGGCCCGACTCAGGGGCCGAGCCCCAGGACGGCCCGGCCCAGCCGCACCAGGCAGTCGTCGAGATCCGGACGCGCACCGGACGGACGGTTCCGCACACCGTCGTTGACCAGCGAGAACAGCGCGTGCACCCGGATCCGCGCGGTCACCGCGTCCTCCTCCGGTCGGACCCGGCCGAGCAGGTCGACCCAGGTCCGCAGGAAGTCACGCCGGAAGTCGACCGCCGCCCGCCGGTCCGTCGGCGCCAGCCGCTCGGTCTCGCTCAGCATCACGCCCAGGTAGTCCCCGTTGCCCAGCGCGAAACCCACGTAGGCGGCCAGGCCCGCCACCAGCTCAGCCTCCGGCCCGCCCGGTGCGGCCGCGATCGCGCCCCCCACCTCGTGCCACAACCGCTCCCGGCCGCGCACCAGCGCCACCGCCAGCAGTTGCGCCTTGCTGTCGAAGTGCCGGTACACGCTGGGGCCCGAGATGCCCGCGGCGGCGCCGAGCAGGTCGGTGCTGACGTTGTCGAACCCGCGCCGGTGGAACAGCCGGACGGCCGCGGCCAGCAGCTCCTCGCGGCGCGGCTGCGGCCCCGCCCCGCCCGCGCCGCCGGGCGGACGGGGAGCAGCCGGCCGCGGCCCGGCCGCGGCAGCGTCCAGCCGGACCGCCAGCACCGCCCCGAGCAGGTCGCGGAGCAGCCGCTCGGCCCGGCGCGGCTGCGGGGCGGCCGACAGGTAGGACAGCCCGGCCCCGGCCGACAGTGCCGACCAGCAGATCACCTCGGCATCGCCGGCGGCGAGTTCGGGACGCCCGGCGCGGAGCACGACGACCATCCGCACGACGACCGCACGGAGTTCACGGCGGAGCGCCACCCGCCGGTGCGGCGGCAGCAGTCGGGCGTCCCGCTGCACCAGCGTGCCCAGCGACCGGTGCCCGACCGCGACGGCGGCCAGCGCGGCGCCCAGGGAGGCCGTCGAGTCCGCGGCGCGGACCCCCTCGGCCAGTGCGTCGAGGCCCACCCGGACGGCGCGGTCGAGCAGTTCGGACTTGCTCCGGAAGTGCCGGTAGAGCGCGGGAGCGGTGATGCCCACCCCGGCGGCGACCTCCGCCATCGAGACCCGGTGGTAGCCGTCACGGTGGAACCGCTCCGCGGCCACGGCCAGGATCTGCGCCTGCCGGGCGCGGGCGGGCGGTCGTCGCACCACCACGGCCTCCCGCCCTCCCCGCCTCCCCGCACTGCCCGGCGCCACTCCGGCCCGGTCGGTCTGTCTGTCTGTCTGACGGACGGACGGACGAACGGCCAGACGTTCGGACGGTCGTTCGACCTCGACCGGGGAGGCTAGCAGGGATTCACTTCCGGCCGCCCCCGGCCCCGCGCCTCCGGCCCCGGAAGCGGGTCGGACGCTCCCGTTCCGGCCCCACGCCGACCCTGGACAGTCGAAGCTACCGGGGATTAACTTGTGGGGCGATCACCGGGCCACCCGACCCATCGGCGCCCGGCCCCGCAGCATCCGGCCCACCGAAGGGAGCGCCGTCGTGCGCCGCACCGTGTTCACCGAGGACCACGAGGCCTTCCGGGAGACCATCCGGGACTTCATCGCCAACGAGGTCGTCCCCGTCTACGAGAGCTGGGAGGCCGCGGGCCACCCGCCGCGCGACTTCTACCGCAAGCTCGGCGAACTCGGCGTCTACGGCATCGAGGTGCCCGAGGAGTACGGCGGCGCCGGCGAGAGCGGGTTCAAGTTCCAGGCGGTGGTCGCCGAGGAGACCGCCCGGGCGGGTGTGAGCTTCGGCTCCTCCGGCGTGCACACCGGCCTCGTCCTCCCCTACCTGCTGGAGTACGCGACCGAGGAGCAGAAGGGCCGATGGCTGCCCGGCTTCGTCTCCGGCGACATCATGACCGCCATCGCCATGACCGAACCGGGAGCCGGCTCCGACCTCGCCGGGATCGCCACCACCGCCCGGCTCTCCGAGGACGGCACCCACTACGTCCTCAACGGCGCCAAGACCTTCATCACCGGCGGCGTCCTCGCCGACCTCGTCCTGGTGGTGTGCCGCACCGCCCCGTACGACCCGGAGAACCGCCGGGCCGGCCTCTCCATCCTCTGCGTGGACACCGACACCCCCGGCTACAGCGTCGGCCGCAAGCTGGAGAAGATCGGCCTGCGCACCTCGGACACCGCCGAGTTGGCGTTCAGCGACGTCAAGGTACCGGTGGAGAACCTGCTCGGCGAGGAGGGCCGGGCGTTCGCGTACCTGACCCACAACCTGGTCCAGGAGCGGCTGGCGATCGCGGTCGGCGCGTACGCGGCCGCCGCGGCGGCGGTGCGGTTCGCGGTGCAGTACGTCAAGGACCGCAAGGTGTTCGGCAAGGCGGTCGCCGAGTTCCAGAACACCAAGTTCACGCTGGCCGACTGCGAGGCCCAGGTGGTGGCGCAGCAGTCGATGGTCGACCGCGCGCTGGAGCTGTACCAGGACGGCGAGCTGACCGTCGCGGACGCGGCGGCGGCCAAGCTGTTCTGCACCGAGTCGGCGTCCGTCGTGATCGACAAGTGCCTTCAGCTGCACGGCGGTTACGGGTACATCCTGGAATACCCGATCGCCCGGCTCTACACGGACAACCGGGTCTTCCGGATCTACGGCGGGACCAGCGAGGTCATGCGCAGCATCGTCGCCAAGTCACTCGGGCTGTAGCCGGGCCGGGCCCGGCGGAACCGGGCGCAGGCCGGACACCCGGCCCGCCCGGCCCGCCCGGGCCGCGATCCACCCGGCCTGCCCGGCTCAGTTGGGCGAATGGTGCTCGGTGCGCCACGCCTCCCAGCCGGCCGCCGAGGCCACCTTGGCCTCGCGCAGCGCCCGTTGGGCCAGCGCGGTCGGCGGGGTCTCCAGACCCCGCACCCAGGTGCGGCCGGCCGTGGCCAGCGCCGCACACACCATCACCGCTCCGGCCGCCCCGAGCAGCGCGCCGATGCCCGTGAGCACCGCGCCGCCGGCCAGCAGCGAGCGGTTGACCTGGAATCCGCTGAGAAAACGCTCGTTGGTCACCATGCCTCCACCATGGGTGCAGCCGACGGCCTCCGCACCCCGAGTGGTCCCGTACGGTGACGACCCGGCGGCTCTCCGGGTGCGGGCGCCCGGCGCGTCCGCGACGCTGGGCCGGAGGGGACGGGCACTGCCCGGTCCCCCGGCACGCCCGCCGGACCCCGGCACGCCCGCCGCAGGAGGACGCGTGATGATCGATCTCGAACAGCTCGTCGCGGAGCACGCGGCGCTCGCCGCCGAGAGCCCGCACGGGCGCAGTGCCCACCTCGTGCTGCACGACGGCGTCCTGCGGCAGACCGTGATCGCGTTGACCGCCGGCACCGCACTGGACGAGCACAACGCGCCGACCGCCGCCAGCCTCCAGGTCCTCCGCGGCCGCGTCTCGCTGACCATCAGCGGACGGCGGGTGGAACTCTCGGCGGGCCAGCTGCACCCCGTGCCGCAGGAGCGGCACGGGCTGCTGGCCCACATCGACTCGGTGGTACTGCTGACGGCCGTCACCGTCTGACCACCGGCAGGACGGTCAGTCGGCAGGTCCGCCCGGGGCCGCGGCGGGGCCGTGCCGGCCCGGGCCTGCCCCGCCCCTGAGGACCGAACCGCCGACCAGCTCCAGTCCGCGCAGGAAGTCCCGGCCGCCGGGGGCGAGTTCCGGAGCGGCCAGCCACTGCCCGGCCATGCCCACCAGCAGGGCCTGGTAGAAGACGCCGCGGGCCATCTCCTCCTCGGTGTCCGGCACCTCGGTCAGCCCCTGGAACAGCGCGGACAGTCCGAGCCGTCCGCGCCGCTGCGCATCGGCGAGCGCGTCCCGCAGCTCCGGCACCCGCTCCACCTGCACCATCGCCTCGAACTGCGCGGCCCAGAGGCCGCGGTGCTCGGCGACGGTCTCCTTCACGCCGTCCCAGACGGCGACGAACCGCTCCTCCGGGTCGTCCGACGCGCTGTTGGCCCGTTCCACCACGGCGGCCAGCCGGGCACCCCACTCGCCCGTCGCCTCGATCAGCGCCGCGTTGAGCAGCGCCTCCTTGGAGCCGAAGTGGTAGCCGATGGCCGCCAGGCTGACGCCGCCCGCGGCGGCGATGTCCCGGGCGGTGGTGCGCCCGTAGCCCTTCTCGTACAGGCAGCGCTTGGCGCCGGCCATCAGGTCCTCGCGATTTCCCATGCCCCGATGCTACGTCCCTCCTGGACGGATGTCTTGCACGAGTGTCTGGCTCGCTCGTCTGACTCGCACGTCTTGGACAAGTGATTGAGACGAACGTACTAGACAAGCGTCTGACACGTCCGTACTGTCGTCCCCATGACCGCAACCACCGGCCGCGCAGGCCGCCGCGAATGGATCGGGCTCACCGTCCTCCTGCTCCCGACCCTCGTCCTGACCATGGACATGGGCGTACTCTTCTTCGCCGTCCCCTACATCTCCACCACGCTGGCGCCGAGCGGCACCGAGCAGCTGTGGATCATGGACATGTACTCGTTCCTGCTCGCCGGGCTGCTCCTCACGATGGGAGCGCTGGGAGACCGGATCGGCCGCCGCCGGCTGCTGATGATCGGCGCCGCCGGTTTCATCGGCGCCTCGCTGCTCGCCGCCTACGCGGACGGCGCCGGCCAGTTGATCGCCGCCCGCGCCCTGCTCGGCGTGGCCGGGGCCACCGTGATGCCGTCGACCCTCGCGCTGATCCGGAACATGTTCCACGACCCCAAGCAGCGCCAGATCGCCCTCGGCGCCTGGGGCGGCATCCTCACCACCGGCGCCACCCTCGGCCCGGTCGCCGGCGGCCTGCTGCTGGACCACTTCTGGTGGGGCTCCGCCTTCCTGCTCGCCGTCCCGGCCATGGCCCTGGTCCTGCTGGCCGCGCCCGCCCTGCTGCCCGAGTACCGCTCCCCCCGGCACGGCCGCTTCGACCTGTCCGGTGCGGCGCTCTCGCTCGCGGCCGTGCTGCCGCTGGTCTACGGGGTCAAGACGATCGCGGTGGACGGCTGGAGCCCGCTCCCCGTCCTCGCCGTCCCCGCCGGTCTGCTCCTCGCCGGCGCCTTCTACCGGCGCCAGCGCACCGCCGCCAACCCGCTGCTCGACCTGAGCCTCTTCCGGATCCGCGCCTTCAGCGGGGCGATCGGCGTCAACACCGTCGCGATGTTCGCGATGATGGGCTTCACGCTCTTCACCTCCCAGTACCTGCAGCTGGTCAAGGGCATGAGCCCGCTGACCGCCTCGCTCTGGTCGCTCGTCCCCAGCGTGGGCGTCGGCGCGGCCGTCGGCGTGAGCTCGGCGCTGGCCGGCAAGGTCCGCCCGGCGGTCCTGATGGCCGGCGGCTTCCTGATCGGCGCGGCCGGCTTCGGGATGATGACGCAGGTCGGCGCGGACTCCCCGCTCGCCCTCGTCCTCACCGCAGCGGGCGTACTGGCCGCCGGCACCGTCGGCACCATGACCCTCACCGCCGAGATGGTGGTCACGGCCGCCCCCGTCGACCAGGCCGGTGCCGCCTCCGCCACCTCCGAGACCGCCGTCGAACTCGGCAGCTCCCTCGGCATCGCGCTGCTCGGCGCGGCCGGTGCCGCGGTCTACCGCTCCCGTCTGGAGGGCACCCTCCCCGACGGTCTGGACGGCGCCGCCGCCGACACCGCTCGGGACACCCTCGGCGGTGCGGTCACCGTGGCCGCCCGCCTCCCCGGCCGGCTCGGCACCGACCTCCTCGACACCGCCCGCGTCGCCTTCACCGACGGCCTGCACGTCGCCGCCGTGGTCGGCCTGCTCTTCGCGGTCGCCGCCTCCTTCCTCGCCTACCGCCTGATGCGTCACCTTCCGGCCCGCCCCGCCGTCTGACACCGCCGGCACCGACCGGCACCGACCGGCACCGATCCACCCGCACGCGCGTCATCAGGAGCCCCCGCCCGGTCACCCGGGACGGGGGCTCTCGCCGTCGCCGCACCCGCCGTCGCCGCGCCCGCCCCGGGGCCGGAGCCGGGGCCGGAGGCCGTCCGGGTGCACCCGGCCGAACGGATGTGCCAGGCTGCCGCCATGTCGGACGAGGTGAACCACGGTCGGGTACGGGCGAGTTACGACGCCGTCGCGGAGGAGTACCGGGAGCGGATCGGGGGCGAGCTCGCGTACAAGGTGATGGACCGGGCGCTGCTGGGAGCGGTGGTCGAGGAGGCCGCGGGCGGCGCGGTCGCGGATCTGGGCTGCGGCCCCGGACACGTCACCGGGTGGCTGGCCGAACACGGCGTGACGGCGGTGGGGGTGGACCTCTCGCCGGCCATGGTGGCGGTCGCACGGCGGGACCACCCCGGGGCGGAGTTCCGGGTCGGGGACCTGCTGCGACTGCCGGCGGCCGACGGCGAGTTCGCCGCCGGGGTGGCGCTCTACTCCGTGATCCACCTGGAGGCGGCCGAGCTGCGGCCCGCCTTCCGGGAGATGCGGCGGGTGCTGCGGCCGTCCGGCGTGCTGCTGGTCGCGTTCCACCTCGGCAGCGAGGTGCGACGGCTGGACGAGTGGTGGGGGCACCCGGTCGACGTCGACTTCCACTTCCTGGATCCGGAGGCCGTCGCCGGGTTGCTGACCGAGGCCGGGTTCACGGTGACGGCCCGGCTGGAACGCGGCCCCTACCCGCTGGAGGCGGAGACCCGCCGGGGCTACCTGCTAGCCCGCCGCGACTGACCGGGGCCGATCGCGGGTGACCGGACCGGCCACCCGGGCCGGCCGTCGCCGGTTTCGGCCGTCGCCGCTGTCGGCCGCCGCCCGAGCTGCGGCGGGGCAGCGCCCGTCCTAGGGTCGGCGGGGAGCGCCCGCCACGGCCGCGCACGGTCGGGGCCACGGTCCGGAACCGGCCAACGTGCGGCGCGGAACGGAGGCCCGATGCCGCAGCCGGAGGAGCCGCCGGTCCGTCCACCGCACCGTCCGGCGGACCGTCCGGCGGACGGAGGGTCCGCCGACGACCTGGACGACGGGCCGGGCGACGACCTGGACGACGGGCCGACCCCCACCGGAGCGGCGGGCGGCCAGGCGCCCGACTACCGGTTCACCCTGGCCAACGAGCGGACCTTCCTCGCCTGGATCCGCACCGCGCTCGGCCTGCTGGCCGGCGGCATCGCCGTGGACCAGCTCACCCCCGACGTCGCACCCGCACCGCTGCGGATCGCACTGGCCGTGATCTGCGCGCTCGGCGGGGCGGCACTCGGCGCCGCCGCGTACCGGCGGTGGGTGAAGGTCGAGGCGGCGATACGGACCGGCTCCCCGCTGCCGAGGACTCCGACGCTGCTCGTCCTCTCGGTCGGGGTGACCCTGGTGGCGGCGGTGTTCTGCGGGTTGATCATCGGCTACGCGGACTGACCGGACCGGCGCGTCCGGGCACGCCGGCGCGCCCCGGCCACTGTCCCTGGGCCGTTCCCGCAACATCTGGTTTTTGACCAGCGTTTCCCGGCCGGTGTATACGTTCGCCGGTACGGCCAGGCATACTGGCCAGGTCGGGCGCTTTTGCCCAACTGTGACGGACGCCTCTAGACAAGAAGGGACCGGTGGCCAGGGATGCTGCGGAACGGTCTTGAGCCCTGGCACGTACTCGTGGTGCTGGCTGTCGTAATCCTGCTGTTCGGATCGAAGAAGCTGCCGGAGATGGCCCGCGGCCTCGGCAAGTCGATGCGAATCCTCAAGGCGGAGACGAAGGCGATGCGCGAGGACGACACCCCCGCCCCCGCCCCCGACGCCGCCCCGGGCACCGCGCAGAGCACTGCCGCACCGGCCCAGCCCGCGGCCCAGCCGGCGCAGCCCGCCGTCACGCCGACCCACGTGACCAAGGCCACCGAGCAGCCCCGGTCCACGACCACCGCCTGAGACCGGCCCCGTACCCGGGCCGTCCGAGCGTCGTGTCCGGGCCCCACCACCTGGCCCGGGGCCGTCTGGCCCGAGTGGCCGACCCGACTGGCCGACCCTCTTGATCCGTTATCTCCTGAAATGCACCACCGGAGGAACGGAGTTGAGGGATGCCGACGAACGAGCCGGCCGACCGCCCCGGCGATCAGCCCGACCAGCAGCCCGCCGGCCGGCCCGCCCCACCCCCCGGCGACCGACAGCCCGACGCCCCTCCCCCGGGAGACCGGCAACCGGACGACCGGCCCCGCGGCGGCCGGTCACCGGGCGTCCGACCGCCCGGTGACC
>NZ_JBHXKE010000107.1:0-31010 GCF_042722765.1 Kitasatospora sp. NPDC058406 | reverse complement strand
CGGGCGGACGACCAGGTGAAGATCCGCGGCTACCGGGTCGAGCCCGGTGAGATCGAGGACGCCCTCGCGGCCCACGAGGACGTCGCCCAGGCGGCGGTGGTGGTCCGTGAGGACACCCCCGGTGTGAAGCGCCTCGCTGCCTACCTGGTGCCAGGTGAGGGTACCCTTATCGAGGCCACCGAGATCCGGCGTATGCTGGCGTCCCGGCTGCCCGAGTACATGGTGCCGTCGGCGTTCGTCGTCCTCGACGCGCTGCCGCTGACCGTCAACGGCAAGCTCGACCGCAAGGCCCTGCCGGAGCCCGGTGCCGAGGACTACACGTCGTCGGGATCGCAGCGCGAACCCCGGTACCCGAGCGAGAAGGCGGTGCACACGGCGTTCGCACAGGTGCTCGGCATGCCCGCGCTCGGCATCGACGAGAACTTCTTCGACCTCGGCGGCCACTCTCTGCTCGCGATGTCGCTGCTCCAGCGGCTGCGTGCCGAGTTCGAGGGTCACATCGGTCTGGCCGACCTGCTCGCCAGGCCGACCGTCGCGGCCCTGGCCGACTTCCTGGTGGACCGGCTGGTCCACGACGCCCTCGGAGCGGAACCGGGTGACGGTACCGCCTGCTCCGGCTGACCGCCCCCTCCCCTTCCCACGACTCACTAGGAGAACCAGATGAGCGCCACCAACCCCTTCGAGGACGACGACGCCCGCTACCTCGTGCTCGTCAACGAGGAGAACCAGCACTCCCTGTGGCCCGCGTTCGCCGAGGTCCCGGCCGGCTGGACCACCGTCCACGGCGAGGACACCCGCCAGGCGTGCACCGAGTACATCGACGCCAACTGGACGGACCTGCGTCCGGCGAGCCTGATAGCCCGGACCGAGGCCGCGGCCTCCTGACCGCTCCGGGAGGGGACGGCCGCGTGCCGTCCCCTCCCGTCCCGTTCCCCCCGCAGACACCCGACGGATGGCCATCGCGTGAGCACCCATCAGCCAGAACCCGCCGCCGGCCCGTCCGACGGCCTGACCGCCGAGCAACTCGCCGACGAGGAACTGGAGCCCGGTGCCCTCTCGGCCGAACGCCGCCGCCGGGCCCGGGCCCTGCTCCGGGGCTCCCTGAAGCCCCACCGGGTCACGGTGGCCGCCGCCATGACCGCCGCGGCGATCCGCCAGCTCGCCCTGCTCGCCGTGCCCTGGTGCGTCCAGAAGGCGCTCGACGAGGGCCTGGAGAAGCACGACAGCGGCGCCCTGATGAGCTGGGCCGGCGCCACCGCGCTCGCCGCCCTCGTCCAGTTCGCCGGCCTCTACGGCTGGCAGTACTGGGCCGGCTACGCCGACGCCAAGGTCGGCGCCGACCTGCGCGCCCGCCTCCTGCACCACCTCTCCGGCCTGGACCGGGCCGCCCTCGCCTCGCGCGGCCACGGCGACCTCGCCATGCGCGCCACCCGCGACACCGACCTCGTCCGCGAGTGGGTGCACGGCCTGGCCGTCTGGGTCGTCCTCGGTGTCACCTTCCTCACCGTGCTGCCCCTCATCGCGGCGCTCGACCTCAGCCTGCTGCTGGTCACCCTCGGCACCCTGCCCTTCCTGGTCTGGGTCAACCTGCACTTCCCGCGCCGCTTCGCCGCGGCCAGCGGCGAGCTCGCCAAGGCCCACGGCGACCGCGCCGACGCCGTCGCCGACCTGCTCCAGATCGGCACCGGCCTGCGCGGCACCGGCGGCCACCGCCCGCTGGTCCACCGGCACCACGGCGCCAGCGCCGAGGTCACCGAACGGACGGTCATCGCCGCCCGCATCGAGGCCAGCTGGGCCGCCGTCGGGCCGTTCGTCCCCCGCCTCGCCGTCGCCGCCGGCGTCGGCTTCGGCGGACTCGCCGTCCTCGACGGCCGGCTGACCATCGGCGGACTCACCGCCTTCACCAGTTGGATGGCCATCGTCACCCTCGCCACCCGCGTCCTGGTCGACCGCCTCCTGGAGCGCGGCCAGGCCGACGTCGCCGCCGCCCGCATCGACGAGGCCCTCTCCATCCGCCCCGTCGTCGCCGAGCCGCCCGCAGGGAAGGCCCTCGACCTGCCGGAGCACGGCACCCTGGCGTTCACCGGCGCCACCGCCGTCCGGGACGGCCGCACCGTCCTCGGGCCGGTCGACCTCACCGTCCGGCACGGCGAGTTCGTCGCCGTCTCCGGGGCCACCGGATCCGGCAAGAGCACGCTGCTGCGCCTCGCCGTCCGCCTCGACGACCCCGACGGCGGCACCGTCGCCTACGGCGGCACCGACCTGCGCGAGGCCCGCCTCGACCAGGTCCGCGAGCGCATCTCCTACGTCGCCCAGCGGCCGGTGCTGCTCTCCGGCACTGTCGCCGACAACCTGCGGCTCGGCCGCGACATCGACCCGGAGACCCTGTACGAGGCGTGCCGCACCGCCGGCATCCACGACCAGCTGACCGCCATGCCCGACGGCTACGAGACCGAACTCGGCGAGGGCGGCACCGCCCTGTCCGGCGGCCAGGTCCAGCGCCTGGCCATCGCCCGAGCCCTGCTCGGCGACCCCGCCGTCCTGCTGCTGGACGACTCCACGTCGGCGCTGGACACCACCACCGAGAAGATCGTCCTCGACCGGCTGCGCACCTGGGCCGGCCAGGACCGCACCGTCCTGTTCGCCACCCACCGCACCGCCGTCCTGGACACCGCCGACCGCGTCGTGACCCTGGAGTCCCCGCGCGGCGGCGCCCCGGACGAGGACGGCGCCACCCCGGAAGGCCCCGCCGCCGTGACCACCCCGGACGCCATGGAGGTGGCTCGTGGCTGAACAGCCCCTGCTCAAGGACGAGGCCGACGAGCGCGCGGTGCTCCGCCGCGCCTGGCCCTACCTGCGCCCGCACCGCGGCCGCCTCGGCATCGCCCTCGGCGTCGGCCTGGCGGACTCCGCCGCGCTGGTCGCCGTCGCCCCGCTCATCGGCCTGGCCGCCCGCGCCCTGCTCGACCGCGACCGCGGCGGCCTCGGCCTCGCCGTCGCCCTGCTGGCCGGGCTCGGCCTCGCCCAGCTGGTGCTGGCCCGGGTCGGCGAACTGCTGCTGATCAAGGGCGGCGAGGACGTCGTCCGCACCCTGCGCGAGCAGGCGGTGGAGAACCTGGCCACCGCCCCCCTGCGCTTCCTGGAGACCCACCGCAGCGGGGAACTCCTGCGCCGGGCCACCGGCGAGGTCGCCGCGCTCGCCGCGTTCGTCCGCATGCACCTGCGCAACCTGGTCTCCTCGGTGGCCACCCTGGCCTTCACCCTGGTGCTGCTGGCGAGCTACTCGTGGCTGCTGCTGCTCGTCCAGATCGCCGTGTTCCTGCCGCTGACCCTGCTGGTGACCCGCTGGTTCCAGCGCGACGCCGCCTCCGCGTTCGGCGGCAAGGCGACCGCCGAGGCGACGGTCGCCGCCACCTTCTCCGAGACGCTGACCGCCCGGGAGGCCCTCCAGACCTCCCGCGGCCTGGCGGGCTGGACGAAGCGCTTCGACCGCGAGAACCGGCACGCGGTGCACGCCGCCCGCCGCGCCCTGCGGGTGGAGAACCGGATCGACCTGGTCAGCCTGATCGAGGGCGTCGCCCTCGTGGTGCTGCTGATGGTCGGCGGCTGGATGGTCACCCGGGACACCGCGAGCGTCGTCACCGTGGTGGTCTTCGTCGTCGCCAGCCGCAACCTGTTCGACTCCTTCGCCGACATCTCCCAGCTCGTCGGCGAGGTGCAGACCGCCCGCACCGGCCTCGCCCGGCTGCTGGACCTGCTGGCCGCCACCACCCCGGACCGCCGCCCCGCCCGGGCGGAGGGCCTGGCCACCCGCGGCGACCTGCGCTGCACCGCCGTCGAGTTCGGCTACCGCGCCGAGGGCCTGGACCTCCACGGCCTGACGCTGGACTTCCCGCAGGGCAGCCGCACCGGCGTCGTCGGCGAGACCGGCTCCGGCAAGACCACGCTCTCCAAGCTGCTCTGCGGCCTCTACCGGCCCGACGGCGGCTCGGTGACCTTCGCCGGCACCGACCTCACCGACATCCCGGAGGAGCAGCTGCGCCGCCGGATCGTCCTGGTGCCGCAGGAGGTCCGCCTGGTCTCCGGCACCATCGCCGACAACCTCGCCCTGGTCCAGGGCGAGCCCGACCGGGCGCGCATCGAGCGGACCGTGGACGAACTGGGCCTGCGGGAGTGGCTGGAGGACCTGCCCGGCGGCCTGGACGCCGAGGTGGGCCAGCGCGGCGGCAACCTCTCGGCGGGCGAGCGCCAGATCCTGGGCGTGGTCCGGGCGGTCCTGGCGGACCCGGCGGTCCTGGTCCTCGACGAGGCGACCGCGGACATCGACCCGGTGACCGCCGCCCGCCTGGAGCACGCGCTCGACGAACTGCGCTCCGACTGCACCCTGGTGGTGATCGCCCACCGGCCGGCCACCATCGCCCGACTGCCCCGGGTGGTCCGGTTGGACGGCGGTCGCCTGACGGGTGACGAAACGGCAGGTGGGAGCGTCGAATCCGGTACCCCGACTGGTCTCGGAGTTCGAGGTTAGGCTAACCTAATCAAATGATCGCCCCGTGCCGCCGTCCCGGCTCCCCCCGGAACGGCGGCACGGGCCTGTCCGGGCCTGCAGACACCTCGACGGAATGGGCTGACCGATGAACACCGACACGGCACCGCCGCGCATGCGGATCGTCCGCCATCCGCTCAAGTACCGCCTGCTGGAGGTCAAGCAGGTCGTCCGGGTCACGCCGGGCACCGTGCGGGTCACCTTCGCCGGCGACGCGCTCGACGGCTTCTGCGAGCAGGCCCCCACCGACCACGTGAAGCTCTGCTTCGCCTTCGAGGGCGACGACCTCCCGGTCGAGCCGATCGTCGAGAACGACACCTGGATGGACGCCCCCGAGGGCATGTCCGAGCCGCTGACCCGCGACTACACCATCCGCTCCTACCGCCGCGAGGCCAAGGAGCTGGACATCGACATGGTCCTGCACGGGACCGGCGTCGGCTCCAGCTGGGCCGCCGCCGCCGAACCCGGCATGAAGCTCGGCGTGTTCGGCCCCCGCGGTTCGGAGGAGATCCCCTTCGTCCACGACTGGTACCTCCTCGGCGCCGACGAGACCGCGCTGCCCGCGCTCGCCCGCTGGCTGGAGATGCTCCCCGCCGGCGTCAAGGTCCTCGCCTTCGCCGAGGTCCCCGGCCCCGAGCACGAGCAGCTCCTGACCACCGACACCGACGCCACCGTCACCTGGGTGCACCGCGGCGACGCCCGGTCCGGCAGCACCGACCTGCTGGAGCAGGCCATCCGCGCCGCCCGGCTGCCCGAGGGCATGGGCTTCGCCTGGGTCGCCGGCGAGGCCAACACCCTCAAGCCGATCCGCCGCTACCTGCGCAACGAGTGCGGCCTGACCAAGAACCAGGTCGACGTGGACGGCTACTGGAAGCGCGGGGTGGCCAACCACGACCACCACGAGGACGACCACCAGCCGCACGCATGAGCACCGACACACTCGACAAGCCGGCCCCGAGCCGAACGGCCTCCGCGCCGCGCGGCCGGGCCGGCACCGCGCGCCGCACCGCCTGGCTGTTCGGGGCGCTCCTGCTGCTCGCGCTCCTCGCCCTCGCCGGCATCGCCGTCGGCGCCCGCCCGGTGGCCCCCGGCCAGGTCCTGCACGTCCTGCTGAACCACGAACCCACGTCCGAGGACTGGATCGTGGTCCACCACTCCCGCATCCCCCGGACGCTGCTGGGCATCGCCGTCGGCGCCGCCCTCGGCATCGCCGGGGCCATGATGCAGGCGCTCACCCGCAACCCGCTCGCCGACCCCGGCCTGCTCGGCATCAACGGCGGCGCCGCAGCCGCCGTCGCCGCCGGCACCGCCCTGTTCGACCTGCGCTCCTTCGGGTCCTTCGTCTGGTTCGCCCTCGCCGGGGCGGCGGTCGCCGCCCTCGTCGTGCAGATCCTCGGCGGCGGAGGACGCGCCTCGGCCACCCCGGCCCGGCTCGCCCTCGCCGGCACCGCCGTCACGGCGGTGCTCACCGCCTTCGTCAACGGCCTGATCCTGCTCGACCCGCTCACCCTCAACCGCTTCCGGTTCTGGCAGGTCGGCACCCTCGCGGGCGTCGACTCCACGGTGCTCGGCCAGGTCGTCCCCTTCCTCGCGGCCGGCGCGGTGCTCGCCCTCTTCCTCGGCCGGCCGCTGAACGCCCTGGCGCTCGGCGACGACGCCGGGCACGCACTCGGCGCCAACCCCACCCGCACCCGCATGCTCAGCCTGCTCGCGATCACCCTGCTGTGCGGGGCCGCGACCGCCGCGGTCGGCCCGATCGCCTTCATCGGCCTCGCCGTCCCGCACCTCGCCCGCCACATCTGCGGGCCGGACCAGCGCTGGATCATGCTGCTGTCGGCCGTCCTCGCCCCGGTGCTGCTGCTCGCCTCGGACATCATCGGCCGGCTCGCCCTGCACCCCGCCGAACTCCAGGTCGGCGTCGTCACCGCCTTCATCGGGGCCCCGCTCTTCATCGCCCTGGTACGCGGCCGGAGGATCGCCCAACTGTGAACAGCCCCACCACGGTCGAGCAGACCGCCGCGCCCGAGAAGAGCCGGACCACCCGGCCGCCGGGGGCCGGGCGGCCCGCCGTCCCGCTCCACGCCGTCCGGCTGCCCGGCGGCCTCTCGCTGCGCTGGCACGCCCGCGCCACCGTCGTCGGCCTGCTGATCCTCGCCGCGCTCTGCGGCGTGGTCGTCTGGTCGCTGACCGCCGGTGACTACCCGCTGCCCGTCTCCGACGTGGTCGACGTGCTCACCGGCGGCGGACGGCGTGCCGACCGCTACATCGTGATGGAGGTGCGGCTGCCCCGGCTGCTCACCGCGCTGCTGGTCGGCGCGGCGCTGGGCCTCGCGGGCGCCCTCTTCCAGACGCTCGCCCGCAACCCCCTCGGCAGCCCCGACGTCATCGGCTTCACCGTCGGCTCCGCCACCGGCGCCCTCGCGGTGATCCTGGTGATCGGCGGCAGCGCCGCGACCGTCGCCGGCGGCGCCGTGGTGGGCGGCATGCTCACCTCCGTCGCGGTCTACCTGCTGGCCCGGCGCGGCGGCACCCAGGGCTACCGCCTGGTCCTCGTCGGCATCGGCGTCAGCTCGCTGCTCTCCTCGCTCAACGCCTACCTGATCGCCCGGGCCTCCTTCAGCGACGCCCAGAGCGCCGCGGTCTGGCTCACCGGCAGCCTCAACGCGCGCGGCTGGGAGCACTGCGGGCCGATGGCCGTCGCGCTCGCCCTGCTGCTGCCCGCCGCCGTCCTGCTCGGGCGCCCGCTGCGGATGCTGGAGATGGGCGACGACGCGGCCTCCTCGCTCGGCGTCCGGACCGAGGGCGCCCGGGTCTGGCTCGTGCTGATCGGCGTCGGTCTGACCGCCGCGGCCACCGCCGCCGCCGGCCCGATCCCGTTCGTCGCCCTGATCGCCCCGCAGGCCGTCCGCCGCCTCACCCGGGCCACCGGTCCCAACCTGCTCGGCTCCACCCTCCTCGGGGCCCTGCTCCTGGCCGTCAGCGACCTCGCGGCCCAGCGCCTGCTGGCGCCCACCCAGCTCCCGGTCGGCGTCCTGACCGGCGTCGTGGGCGGCTGCTACCTGGTCTGGCTGATCCTCGGCCAGTGGCGCGCCAAGCGCGGCTGACCACCGGGGAGCGCAGAACACGCGGTGAACGACGGCGGGCCCGGTGGACGATCCACCGGGCCCGCCTCCGTAGCGGCTCGGTTCACCCGTGGGGGTCCGGACCGGCGCTGATGGAACCCGTGACCCGCGCGGGTGCGACCGGACTCCGACCGCCGACGCTCACCGGTTCCCTCCCGGTAGATGACGGCTGCACACGCATTCGGCGTCACCGCAGAGGCATACCAGTACCACTGCACGGGCCTCGTCCCGAATCCCACCGGGGCACCCGTGGTGGGCGCCGAGCAGGCACTCCGCCGAGATGTAGCGGCCTCCTCGTTCGGTGTCGAGGTGGACGACGATGTCGGCGGGTCCGTCGGACCGTGCGGCGACGGCGGTCACCGGGTCTCCTCGGGAGCGGGACACGGGCAGGCGTGCGCGACGACTGCCCAGCCCAGGGGAGCCAGATCGGGGCCGGTCGGGGTGTAGACGTGGCCGGCTCGAAGGAGCTCGCCACCGGCGTGGTTGCAGCGGATACAGGCTCTGCCCTGAAGTTGGGCTCCGGACAGGGGTGGCTTCGGCGTCGGAGGGTCTTCCACTCTCACAGCGTCTCGGTGACTTGCGGTCAAGGACGATACCCAGAGGGTAATCTCACGGTGAGATAGCTCCCGATGAGGGGATCGCCATGGGCTCAGCGCTGGTACCGATCACGTTGCCCGACGCCTCGTGGCAGACCGGCCGGATCAGCGCCGCACTCCGCGACCGCGACATCGGAAGTCTGTTCCGGTACGTGCAGCATCACAGTGGGGCCGGCCAGGCCCGCATCGCCGTCCAGGTCGGTATGACGCAGGCCCGGGTCAACGAGATCATCAACGGCCGCCGTGAGGTCGTCCGTCTGGACGTCTTCGAGCGCATCGCGGATGGTCTGAACATGCCGGATGACGCCCGTCGTCAGCTCGGCCTGGCCCCACGCCGAGAGAGCCGGACACCCGGAGCGGCATTCGATCTCGCGGCATTCCCCGAGATCGTCCGCGTCTACTCCGACCAGTCGTCCGCCGCCGCGGAGATCCGGCGGTCCGCCCGGTCCGCCGGTGAACTCGACGTCCTTGCCGTCCGCGGCCTGGGCCTTCTGGGCCTTCGGGACTCGCTACTCCGCCCGCACCTCGACCGCGACGGCGACACGCCGCCCCGTCTCCGTGTGCTCCTGCTGGACCCGGAGTCGCCGGCGCTCGTCCGCAGGGCAGCCGAGATCGGAGAGTCCCCCGAGTCACTGGCCGGTGGCGTCCGGCTCGCCGAGGCCCGTCTTCGCGAGCTCTCGGAGGTCGGCCACGTCGAGGTCTACCACTACCGGACCTTGCCGGTCTGGCGCGTGATCCGGCTGGACAAGACGCTCTACGTCAGCGCGTTCGACGCGGATTGGGAGGGCCACGAGTCGGCAACCTACAAGGTGCTGGCCACTCCGTACGGTCCGCTGTACCGAGGGTGGCGCCGGTTGTTCGACGCTATGGTGGCCGACGCCGAGCGCGTGATCTGACGGAGGGCTGACGGTGGCGATCGAGGCGGAACTGAAGGCGGTAGTGCGGGACCCCGAGGGGATTCTCCGGCTGCTCGAAGACCGGTACGGGCCGGGGCGCGCGGAGGTCTATCGCGACACCTACTTCGACGCACCCGACGGATCTCTCATGGGAGCGGACCGGGAACTGCGGATCCGTACCGTGCACAGCCCGGACGACACCCGAACCGTCCTGACCTACAAGGGCGCCCGCGTGGATGAGGCGTCCGCTTCGAAGCCCGAGGCCGAGACGCGGGTGGAGGACGCGGAGGCCGTCCACGAGATCGTTCGTGCTCTCGGATTCGTCCCGCGTATCGCGTTCGAGAAGCGGTGCAGGAACTACTCGTTCACCGCCGACGGACGGCTGCTTCTCGCGACCCTCGTCCGAGTGCCCGAGATCGACGGCACCTTCATCGAACTGGAGACCATCGCGAGGGCGGACGACGACCTGCTGCCGGCCCTCCGAGTCGTCCGCACGGTGCTGGCCGGTCTCGGGATCGCGGAGGACGATCTGACGACGGAGCAGTACACCGACGCCGTGGCCGCCGCGCGCTGAGGCCCGTGCGGACCGGATGCAACACCGCTCAGGAACTCCGTCCCTCGTCCCGCCGAGGAGCGGCTCGGGGACGAAGCCGGGTTCGGCGGTGAAGAGGGAGGTCAGAGCAGCTCCTCGTGGTGGTCGATCACCTTGCGGACCGTGGGGACGTACCGCTCGGCCGGGGGAGGATCATCCTCACGATGCCAGACCGGCAGCTTGATCGTGTGCCGTTCGCGACCTCGCCCGCGGTGGTCCGGACAAACGCGGCGGGCCCGGTGGAGTGGTCCACCTGGCCCGCCGTCGTGGGGGTGCCGGGCTCAGACCTCCCGGGTGAAGACCCGGGAGTGACGGGCCGGGTCGAGGCCGGCCGCCCACTCGGCGGGGGCCGCCGCTGCGGTGATCTCCCGGAAGCCGTGGCGCAGGAACAGCTCGCCGCCGCCGGTGGTGGCGGTCACCAGGGCGCGCAGGCCCCGGCGGCGGGCCTCGGCGAGGACGGCCGTCACCAGGAGCGAGCCGAGGCCCGCGCCCTGACGGCCGGTCCGCACGCAGAGGTTGTGCAGCAGCCCGGTCGACGGCCGGCCGGCCTCGGGCGCCAGCGCGCGCAGCGCGACGCACGCGTCGAGCCGGCCGGGCGCCGCCCCGTCCTCGGCGCGGACCATCAGGAAGGTGTCGCCGGGCCGCCGGTAGGCGTCCGGCGTGCGCTCGCGCAGCGCCCCGGAGCGCATGAACGGGACGGAGAGCGCGTAGAGCGCCGGCGCGTCCGTGCCCGCGGCGCGGACCGCCCGCAGGACCGCGGACGGGCGCAGCGTCGCTGTCACCGGGCCGTACCGCGGCGTACGGGGGCCAGCGGGACGACCAGCGGGGTGCCGGTCTGCGGGTCCTCGATGATCTGGCAGGGCAGGTCGAAGACCTGCTCGACCAGCTCGGCGGTGACGATCTCGGCGGGCACGCCCTCGGCGACCACCGCGCCGTCGCGCATGGCGATCAGGTGCGTGGCGTACCGGGTGGCCTGGTTGAGGTCGTGCAGGACCGCGACCAGGGTGCGGCCCTGCTCCTGGTGCAGGCGCGCGCACAGGTCGAGCACCTCGACCTGGTGGGCGATGTCCAGGAACGTGGTCGGCTCGTCGAGCAGCAGCAGCGGGGTCTGCTGGGCGATGGCCATGGCGAGCCAGACGCGCTGGCGCTGGCCGCCGGAGAGCTCGTCGACGAAGCGGTCGGCGAGGGCGTCCACGTTGGTCGCCGCCATGGACTCGGCGACGATCCGCTCGTCCTCCTTCGACCACTGCCGGAACAGCCCCTGGTGGGGGTAGCGGCCGCGGGCCACCAGGTCGGCGACGGTGATGCCGTCGGGCGCGGTGGAGCTCTGCGGCAGCAGGCCGAGCCGGCGGGCCAGTTCCTTGGCCGGCAGGGCCCCGATCTGCTCGCCGTCCAGGAGCACCCGCCCGGAGGCGGGCTTGAGCAGCCGGGCGAACGCCCGCAGCAGGGTGGACTTGCCGCACGCGTTGGGGCCGACGATCACGGTGAACGAGTTGTCGGGCACCGCCACCGACAGGTCGGTGGCGATCGCCCGGTCGCCGTACCGCAGCGTCACCTTCTCGGTGTGCAGCCGCTCGCCGGTGGTGGTCACTTCTCCTCCAGGAGGTCGGCGGTGCTCAGCACGACGGCGCACTTCTCGGCGGCCCAGCGCAGGGCTTCGGTGTGCTTCTCGGCGGAGAAGTCGGCGACGGCGTCGCCCACCACGAAGGCCTGGACGTCACGGCTCCACGCGTCGGCGGCGGTCATCATGACGCCGATGTGGGCGTAGACGCCGACGATCACCAGCTGGTCGCGGCCGGACTTCTCCAGCAGGCCGGCCAGCTCGGTGCGGGCGAACGCGCTGTACTTCCACTTGAGCAGCATGACGTCCTGCCCGGCGGGCGCGACGACGGCCGGCACGCCCTGCGCCTGCTCGTCGGCCGGCAGCCCCGGGCCCCAGAAGTCCAGCTGGAGGCCGCGCTCCTCGGGGGTCTGGCCGCCGCGCTGGTGGGAGTAGATCACCGGCATGCCCAGCGTGCGGGCCCACTCCAGGATCCGGGCCGTGTTGGCCAGGGCGGGGGCCAGCGGGGGGCCCTCGGCGGGGAACGCGCCGAGGAAGTAGTTCTGCAGGTCGTGGACGAGGACGGCGGCCCGCGCCGGGTCGACCTGCCACGGCACCTTGCGGGGCGGGAGGTCCGCGGGGCCGGGCAGTTCGTAGGGGGCGATGGCAGGCAGTGCCATTCGAGGAGCGCCTTTCTGGGCTAGCGGGAGGTGGTGCGGAGGTCCTTCTTGCTGACCTTGCCGACGCCGGTGCTGGGGAAGGCGTCGACGAACTCGACGCGGTCCGGGACCTTGTAGCCGGCGAGCCCGGCCGCGCGGACGAAGCTCTTGAGGTCGAGCGCGCGGGGCCGCTCGGCCTCGGGCCGCAGGATCACGTACGCGCAGCTGCGCTCGCCCAGGTACTCGTCCGGGACGGCGACGACCGACACGTCGTGGACCGCGGGGTGGGCGAGCAGGACGTTCTCGACCTCCTCGGCGGCGACCTTCTCGCCGCCCCGGTTGATCTGGTCCTTGGCCCGGCCCTCGACGACCAGGTGGCCGGTGGGAGTGCGGCGGACGAGGTCCCCGGTGCGGTAGAAGCCGTCGGCGGTGAAGGACCGTGCGTTGTGCTCGGGCGCCCGCCAGTAGCCGCGGATGGTGTACGGCCCGCGGGTCAGCAGGTGGCCCGTCGTCCCCTCGGGCACGTCGACGTCCTCGTCGTCGACGATCCGGATCTCGTCCTCGGGCGAGATCGGGCGGCCCTGGGTGGTGAGGAGGGTCTCCTCGGTGTCCTCGGGGCGGGTGTAGTTGACCAGGCCCTCGGCCATCCCGAAGACCTGCTGGAGCCGGCAGCCGAGCGCCGGGCCCAGCCGGCGGGCGGCCTGCTCGCTGAGCTTGGCGCCGCCGACCTGGATGAGTTCGAGGCTGGACAGGTCGTGGCCGCTGCCCGGGGCGGCCTGCGCCCAGGCGAGGGCCAGCGGGGGCACCACACCGGTGATCGTGACGCCCTCGCGGGCGATCAGGGCGAGCGCGGTGCCCGGGCTCGGCTCGGGCGCCAGCACGACGCGGCCGCCGGCGTGGAAGGTGCCGAGCGTGCCCGGCGAGCTGAGCGGGAAGTTGTGGGCGGCGGGCAGCGCGCAGAGGTACACCGTGGCGGGTGACAGCTCGCAGATGACGGCCGACTCGCGCACGCTGTACAGGTAGTCGTCGTGGCTGCGGGGGATCAGCTTGGGCAGCCCGGTGCTGCCGCCGGACAGCTGGAGGAAGGCGAGGTCGCCGGCGTGCGGCGGGTCGGCCGGCGCGGTCGGGGCGTCGGCGCGCAGCTCGGCGAGCGGGGTGAACCGCCCGGGATCGCCGACGACGAAGACCTCCCCGAGACCGGGCACCGCCGCGCACACCTCGGCGGCCAGTTCGCGGTGGTCGAAGCCGTCGTGGCGGTCGGCGACGAAGAGGGCCTTGGCCTCGGCGAACTCGCAGAAGTACGAGATCTCGGCCCGGCGGTGCGCCGGGAGGGCCATCACCGGGACCACGCCGGCCCGCATCGCGCCGAAGAACACCTCGAAGAACTCGGCCACGTTGGGGAGCTGGAGGACCACCCGGTCGCCCTTGCGAAGCCCGCGGGCGAGCATCCCGGCGGCGATCCGGTCGGCGCGCGCGTCCAGTTCGGCGTAGCTCCAGTGCCGGTCGCCGTCGGTGACGGCGATCCGGTCCGGGGTCGCGGCGGCGTGCCGGCCGATCACGGTGTCCAGCGTCTCACCGGTCCAGTACCCGGCCGCCCGGTAGCGGTCGGCGGCGTCCTGGGGGTAGAGGCTCATTCGGCGTTCTCCAGTCCGACGGCGTGCAGGAAGGTCCGGAACTTCGCGGCCGTCTCGGCCAGTTCGTGTTCCGGGACGGACGCGGCGACGACCCCGGCACCGGCGAACAGCCGCAGCAGGTCGCCGTCCGCCTCGGCGCAGCGCAGGGTGACGACCCATTCGCCGTCGCCCGAGGCGTCGCCCCAGCCGACCACGCCCGTGTAGAGGCCGCGGTCGAAGGGTTCCAGTGTGCCGATCAGGTCCCGGGCCCGGTCGGTCGGGGTGCCGCACACGGCCGGGGTGGGGTGCAGGGCCAGCGCGAGGTCCAGGGCGCTGGTGGAGGGGTCGCGCAGCGTCCCGGTGACGGTGGTGGACAGGTGCCACATGGCCGCGGTGCGGATCAGGGACGGCCGCTCGGGGACGACGAGGTCGTCGCAGTGGGGTGCGAGCGCGCGCCGGACGGCGTCGACCACGAAGGCGTGCTCGGCGAGGTCCTTGGGGGAGCGGGCGAGCTCCTCGGCGCGGCGCCGGTCCTCCACCGGGTCGGTGCTGCGGGCGGCGGACCCGGCGAGCGGGTTCGACACGACGTGCCGGCCCCGGCGGGAGAGCAGCAGTTCGGGGCTGGCCCCGACCAGGGTGGCGGTCCCGCCGGCCGGTACGGCGAAGGTGTAGCCGTTCGGGTCGCGGTCGAGCAGCCGGCCGACCATGGCGGGGATGTCGGTGCCGCCGGGGGTGGTGAGTTCCAGGGTGCGGGCGAGGACGACCTTGGCGAGGTCGGGGTCCGCGTTCATGAGCCGCACGGCGCGGGCGACCGCGTCCCGGTAGCCCTCGGGCGCGGGGACGGGGCGCCGGGTCCACGCGCTCTCCGCGGTCCGGGCCGGCCCGGGGGCGGCGGTGAGGCCGGCGCGTATCGGGGCGGCGCGGTGCACCTGCTCGGGGATGAACAGTCGGGCGGGCCGTCCGGGTGAGAAGGGGATCGCCCCGACGACCAGCGGGTCGCGGCCCTCGGCCCGGGCCGCCGCCAGCAGCCGGCCGGCCTCGGCGGGGTCGGGCACGGGCCGGTGCACGCCTTCGGCGAGCAGGGTCCGGGTGGGGCCGGCGAGGAAGGCCCGGTCGGCACCCGGCCGGTAGGAGGCCAGAAGCTCACTGCCGTCCACCGGGGTCGCGACAGGGGACCGGGCTTCGGAAGCCGTGGTCATGGTGCTCCGTTCTGCCGGTGCCGGGGGCACCGGGTGGTGGGACTCGAAGGGGGCGGGCGATTCCGGGATCGCCCGGTTCGGGGTCAGGCCCGCAGCGTGGCGCCGCCGTCGACGTAGAGGTCGTGCATCGTGACGTGCCGCGCGCGGTCGCCGGCGAGGAAGAGGACCGCCTCGGCGATGTCCTCGGGCGTCGCGATCCGGCGGAGCGGGATCCCGGCCCGGTAGCTGGCGAGGTCGCCTTCGATGACCCGGCGCTCGCTCTCGTCGTCGGTCCACAGCGCCCGCTGCATCGGGGTGTCGGTCGAGCCGGGCGAGACGAGGTTGCAGCGCACGCCGGAGCCGGCGAGCTCCAGGCCCAGGCAGCGCATGAACATGGTGGTGGCCGCCTTGGAGGCCGCGTACGCCGCCATGTTCATCCGGGGCACGCCTGCGGCGTTGGACCCGACGGTGACGATGCTGCCCCGGCCGCGGTCGGCCATCCGGCGGCCGACGGACCGGCAGGTGTGGAACACCCCGGTGGTGTTGACGGCGAAGGTGTGCTGCCAGTCCTCGTCGCTGGTGCTCAGCGCGGGGCCGGCGTGCAGCACGCCCGCGACGTTGACCAGGATGTCGAGCGGTCCGTGCTCCTGCTCCGCAAGGTCCACCAGCTTCTCGACCGCGTCGGCGTCGGTGACGTCGAGCAGGTGCACCGAGGGGTCGGACGGGGAGCGGTCGCTCGCGACGACCCGGGCCCCGCGGTCGGCGAGCATGCGGGCGACGGCGGCTCCGATGCCCTGGGCGGCGCCGGTGACCAGGGCGGTCCGGCCGGCGAACTCGTCGGTGGATATCGAGGTCATCGGTCACCCCACCGTCGTGGCGGCCGACTTGCCGGTGTCCCGGCCGGTGCGGCGCGGTCTGGGGACACGGCTGGTGGTGGGTGGCATGGACCTTCTCCCTGGGTCGGAGCGCGGCGGCTGTCGGACGGGCTTGCGAAGCGGTGAGGTAAGGTTAGCCTAACCGCATCGGGGGTACGTCGGGGACCGTCCCACACGTCCTGAGGTACTGCTCTCCGGGCTCAGCTCCGCTCCGCTGTTCTTCCGGCTCCCGCCAGGGCCGACGGCGACCCCGTCCGCCCGGCCGGGGGCCCGCCCGCCGCCTGACGGAGCGTGACCTCCGGCGCGACGCCGGGTGCGACCGCGCGACGTCCGGCGCGGTGGGACGGCCGCCGGGCGCGGCCCGTGCGGCGCCGCCGACCGGCTGACATCCGTGGCGGGTCGGGCGGCGGCTGCCCCGGGCCGCTGCGACCATGACCCGCATGGCATCCAGGGCAGCGGGCGCAGGGACGTCCCAGAAGTCGTCGAAGGCCGGGACCGTGCTGCTGACGCTCGCGGCCGGACAGTTCCTGATGGCGCTCGACAGTTCGGTCATGAACGTCTCGATCGCCACGGTCGCCGAGGACGTCGGCACGACGGTGACCGGGATCCAGGGCGCCATCACGGCCTACACGCTGGTGATGGCGATGTTCATGATCCCCGGGGGCAAGGTCGGCGCGCTCATCGGCCGCAAGCGGGCGTTCCTGATCGGCAGCGTCATCTACGGCTGTGGCTCCCTGACGACCGCCTTCGCCCCGAACCTGCCGGTGCTCCTGCTCGGCTGGTCCTTCCTCGAAGGGGTCGGGGCGGCGCTCATCCTGCCCGCGATCGTGGCGCTGGTCGCCGGCAACTTCGGCGTCGAACGCCGCCCCGCCGCCTACGGGCTCGTCGCGGCGGCCGGGGCCGCGGCAATCGCCGTCGGGCCGCTCATCGGCGGCCTCGCCACGACGTACTTCTCCTGGCGCTGGGTCTTCGCCGGGGAGGTCGTCATCGTGGTCGGCATCCTCGTGCTCGCCCGCCGCATCGCGGACGCGCCCACCGCCGGGCGTGAGCGGATCGACCTGGTCGGCGCCGCGCTCTCCGCCCTCGGCCTGGGCGTCTTCGTCTACGGCGTGCTCCGGTCGAGCACGTGGGGCTGGTTCCTGCCGAAGCCCGACGCGCCCGCGTGGCTCGGGATCTCCCTCGTCGTCTGGCTGATGCTCGCCGGCCTGCTCCTGATCCGGCTCTTCCTGTCCTGGGAGGCCCGGCTGGTGGAGCGGGGCGCGGAGCCGCTGGTGGATCCGGCCCTGCTGCGCAACCGGCAGCTCACCGGCGGTCTGACGATGTTCTTCTTCCAGTACCTCGTCCAGATGGGCGTGTTCTTCGTCGTCCCGCTCTACCTGTCGGTCGCCCTCGGCCTGTCCGCGCTGAAGACCGGCGCCCGCATCCTGCCGCTGTCGCTGACCCTGCTGGCCGCCGCGATCCTGATCCCGCGGCTGCTCCCGGACGTCTCGCCGCGACGGGTGGTGCGGCTCGGGGTCCTCGCGCTCTTCGCGGGAGCGGTGGCGCTGCTGGCCGCGCTCGATGCCGACGCGGGTGCGGAGATCGTGACCGTGCCGCTCCTGCTGATCGGGCTCGGCATGGGGGCGCTGGCGTCCCAGCTCGGGTCGGTCACCGTGTCCGCCGTGCCGGACGAGCAGAGCGCGGAGGTCGGCGGCGTCCAGAACGCCGTCACCAACCTGGGGGCCTCGATCGGCACGGCCCTGGCCGGGTCGATCCTGATCGGCGCGCTCACGTCGTCGTTCGTCGCCCACATCGAGCAGAATCCGGCCTTCCCGGCCGACGTCCGGAGCCAGGCGGTGGTGAATCTGGAGAGCGGCGTGCCCTTCCTGTCGGACGCCCAGCTCACGACCGTCCTCGCCGACACGGGCGCCACCTCCGAGGCCACCCAGGCGGCGTTGGACGCGAACGAGGCGGCGCGGCTGGACGGCCTCCGCGCCGCGCTGGCCGTCCTGGCGTTCGCCGCGCTTCTCGCGCTGTACTTCACCCGGCGGATCCCGGTGACCCAGCCGGGCGCGCCGAAGGCGTCCCACGGCGCGGCCTGATCTCCCGGAGGCCGGAGGCCCCGGCTGCCCGGGGTCCCGGCGGCCTGACCTCCCGGCCTGACGACCCGGCGGTTCGGGCGGGACGCCGGGAGGGGCCGCGCGTCAGCCGGCGTCGCTCCCGGCGGCCGGCTGCGAGGGCGCCGGCCGGTTCTGCGCGGTCGGCCACTTGAGCTCGATCTCGATTTCGATCTCGCCGTCACCGACCTCCACCTCGACCTCGCTCCGCAGCTCGTCGGGGATGCGCAGGGTGAGCGTCCCGGGGCCGAGTTCGAGCTCGGCGTTGCCGCCGTGCTTCAGCGCGGCCGCGAGTGCGGTGAGCAGATCGGCGGCTTCGAGACGGGTCAGCGAACGCTTCTGCTCGAACTTGAGGTCCTTCACGGATCTCTCCCGTCCGGCGGTGCGGTGCCGAGGGAGCGCCGCCGGTCGCGGCGTCCGGAGGGGCACCTCCTCCCTCCAGCCTGCGCGCCCCCGGCGGCCGGTGCCACCTCGGGCCGGCCGCGTCAGCCGCCCCGGACCTCGGGTCCCGGTCCCGGTCCCGGTCCCGGTCCTGGCTCCGGCTCGGGCGGCCGGGGCCGGGCGAAGGCGAGGGCGAGGATCTCGCGCCAGTTCGGCGCGGGCCGGGCGGGCGGCGGGCCGGGGCGGTGCCGCGGTACCAGGACCCGCAGCGCGCCCGGGCGGATGCCGCAGACGACGGGGGCGGGCAGGAGCAGCGCCTCCCCGTCGACGGCGACCGGGAGGAGGTCCGCGTCCGACTCGACGACGACCCGGTGGCAGGTCAGCACCCGCAGTCCCGTCGCCCTGCCGCTGCGGAGCGCGACCTCGGCCGCCTGGGCCGCGTTGGTCACCCGGATCCCGACGACACCGAGCACACCGAGGTCCAGTCGTGGCCGCCGGCCGCCGGTGACCGGTTCGGTGCCCGCGTAGGGGTTGTTGCTGACCAGGAGCGCCTGCTGGGCGTCCAGCCGACCGCTCTCGGTCCGGGCGTCGACGCGGTGTCCGGAGAAGCCGAGCAGCAGGTCGGGCAGCGCGTCCAGGGCCGCGCCCGCCTTGGCACCGCGGTACTCGGGGCGCTGCACGATCTCCGCGTACACGCCGAACGAGGCCGTGTTGACGAAGGCGCGGCCGCCCACCGTCCCCAGGTCGACGCGCAGTTCCTCCCCGTCGGTCAGCGCGTCGAGGCAGCGGGCCGGGTCGGTGCGGTCCAGGCCGAGGTCCATCGCGAAGTGGTTCCGCGTCCCGGCCGAGACGACCAGGAAGGGCAGGCCGTGTTCGGCGGCGACCTCGGCCACCCTGGCCTGGGTGCCGTCGCCGCCCGCCACACCGAGCAGGTCCGCCCCCTCCGCGACCGCCCGGCGGGCGAGCGCGGCGACGTCGACCGGCACCGACGTGTCCAGGAGGACCACCCGGGCGCCCAGCGCCTCGGCCTTCTCGACCAGCCCGAACCGGCCGACCTTGCCGCCGCCCGACTTCGGGTTCATGATCAGGAACGGGTGGCGGGGGAGCGGTCCGGCGACCGCGCGCATACCGTCGGGCCGGCGCACCAGACGCACGGCGGACCGTGCGCTCGCCGCGGCGGCGGCCCACAGCACGATCGCGGCCAGCGCCTCCGGCCACAGGCCCGCCCGGGCGTAGAGCACGACGAGGGCAGCGGGCGCGCCCACCATCAGCAGGAGACCGCACACCCGGACGGCCCCGTGGTGGGACACCGCCCACCAGATGCCGGCGGCGGTGAGCGCCGAACCGACCACCGCGGTGACCAGGAGCAGCAGGCCGCCGGGGCCGCCCCCGGCGACCAGCACCACCAGCGCGCCGAGGGCACAGACCACGGCCAGCCGGGCCGACAGCCGGGCGCGCCGGGGCACGGCCGAAGGGGGTGCCATCGTCCTCACCTCCTCCGGCCTGCTCCGGCCTTCCGGCCCCGGCCGCCCGGACGGCCGCTCCGGGGTCATCCTGCGGTCGCCCTGTTCAGACGACCGGCCCGCCGTGGTCGCGGTGGACCGCGCAGAGGCCCCAGATGACGAAGGCACTGATGGCGATCACGGTGATGGACCAGACCGGGTAGTACGGGATGGAGAGGAAGTTGGCGATGATGAGCAGCGCTGCCAGGGCCACACCGAGGATCCGGGCCCAGAGCGAGGCCCGGAACAGGCCGAGGCCGATGCAGATGGCGATCACGCCGAGGATCAGGTGGATCCAGCCCCAACTGGTCAGGTCGAACTTGAAGACGTAGTTGGGGGTCTGCACGAAGACGTCGTCCTCGGCGATCGCCATGATCCCTCGGAAGATGCTCAGCGCGCCCGCGAGCAGGAGCATCACGGCCGCGAAGGCGGTCAGGCCGCCCGCGAAGCCGGAGGAGCCGCTGTGGCCGGCGTGCACGGTGCCGGTGGGTGCGGACATGGATGCCTCGATTCGTACCGTCGGATTGGGGTCAGCCCTGGGAACCGGCGTCGATCTCGGCCACGGCGATGGCGAAGCCGAGGGCCTCGGTGATGTGGCCGGCGGCCGACATCACGCGGGCGGTGCCCACCACGGGGGCGATGGCCACCAGGACGTCCTGGACCTGGTCGGCGGTCACGTCGGACTCCATGGCGGGACCGAGGTGGGCGAGGTAGGACATCGGCGGCGCGTCCATGGCCACGAGCGCGGCGATGCGGGTGAGGAGGAGCATGTCGGTGGGCAGCCCGCAGCGCTCGATCGAGTCGAGAGTCATCGCGGCGAGGGTGTCCAGGACAGGAGTTTCGGACGATGTGGTCATGCCGGGTCATCTCCTGAGGGATCGGGTGCCGACGCTGTCGACCCGCAGGAAAGCGGGTTCCGGCGCGTCGCACCCCCGTGCTTCCGACCCTAGGAGCTTTCCGGTGCGGGTGCACCTTCGCACGGTCCCGCGTGCGGGGGGTGGCCGGCCGGGTGCGCGCCGTGGCGGCGCCGCCAGAACGGCTGGTCGGCCCAGCGCTGTTCCTGGCGGTAGGACAGCGCGTGGTTCCCGGTGTAGGCGGCGGCGATGCCGTCCAGGAAGTCGGTGTACCCGGCGAGTGCGGCGGCGGTCCGGCCCGGGTCGGTCAGGCAGTCGGCGACGGCCCGGCCGGCGCGGGCCCCGGTGTGCAGCGCGGTGAGGATGCCCTGGGAGGAGAGCGGGTCGAAGGCGAGAGCGGCGTCCCCCGCGGCGACCCAGCCCGGGCCGGCGCCGGGCTCCAGCCGCAGCCCGTGGGCGGGCGTCCAGCGGGGGACGGGGGCCGCGGCGGGGTCGTACCCGGCGACCCGGCGGCGGACGTGGTCGGTCCGGGTGACGCCGTGCCAGAAGCCCTCGGGGGTCCGGAGTGCCGGGTCCGCGAGGTCGGGGTCGGTCAGGTGGGCGACCAGGCGGCCGGCCGGGACGAGGGTGGTGTACCACCAGCCGTGCGGCACCGCCTCGACGAGCGTGCGCGCCTCGCGGTCCCCCGTCCGGCGTGCGCCGCCCTCCTCCCCGCCTTCGCCGTTCTGCCCGCTCCCTGCGCTCCCTGCGCTCTCGGGGTGGCGGACGCCGAACACGGTGTAGACGGCGACGAGGCGGTCCTGCCGGTGGCGCAGGCCGTGCCGGCGGCCGATGACACAGCGGCGGCCCGTGGCGTCGACCGTCCACCGGCTGCGCAGCTCCCGCACGGCGCCGTCGTCCCGGTCGCGGACGACCAGACGGCCGCCGTCGCGCCGCCCCAGGACGCCGGCCCGCCGGACCTCGGCGCCGGCCGCGACCGCCGCGTCCCGGAGGAACGCGTCGAAACGGAGCCGGTCCAGGTGCCAGCCGTGGCCGTACGGATCGAACAGGTGACTGCGGCCGTGCAGGGCCGCCGAACCCCAGGCGGCGAAGGTCCCCGTGGAGCGGGGGTGCCCGGCGGCCAGGAAGGCGTCCAGCAAGCCGAGATCGCGCAGCAGCGGGCGGGCGGCGGGCGGCAGGAACTCGCCGATCCGGAACCCGGCTCCGCCGCTGCGGCGGTCGCCGCCGGGGCCCGGCGTGCGGGTCCCGGCGGGGCCGCCGTCGTCGAGGAGCACGACGCGGTGACCGGCGCCCGCCAGGACCAGCGCCGCGACGGCGCCCGCCGGGCCCCCGCCGGCCACGGCGGCGTCGACGCCGCCGGGCGCGCGCCGGACAGCGGTCATCGGCGGTGCCGGAGGCGTACGACCTTGTCGATGTAGCCCGCCGACACCTCCTCGTCGGGCTGCTCGGCCAGGGTGACGGCGCTGGCCAGCGCGGACTCGCCGAGGTCGGGGTCGGCGCCGAGCGGCACGTGCAGGGTGACCAGGTTGCGGGTGGCCGGCGGGGCGGGCTCGCGGGGGAAGGAGACCTCCGACTCGACCAGCATCTCGGCCGGGAACCGGGGGTCGTCCTCGACGCCGGGGCGGCGCTCGACGACACCGAGCCTGCCGAAGTCCTTCACCATCGCGTTGATGGTGTCGAGGTAGCCGGAGGGCAGCCAGCGGAGCCAGGTCCGCCGCTTCTCGAAGGCCGCCAGCCGCTCCGCGACCGGACGGGAGGTGTCGACCACGACGTCGTAGTCCTCCTCGGCGAGGACGTGGTTGGGCACCCGGGCGGGCCAGAAGGTGGGGAGGTACGGGTCGTACTTGGGGCCGAAGCCGGGTGCGCCGTAGCCGTACCCGGAGAGGCAGCTGGCGGTGTCGGTCTGCCACGGCACGGCCATCCACCGGGTCAGGTCGCCCGGGCCCTGGGCGTAGAGCGGACCGTCGACGGAGAGCGCGATCTCCGGGGTGAGCTTCGGCCCGTAGGACGCCGGTCGCGGGGCCCCCGGGTCGCGGTGGCGCACCCGGAACGGCCGGCTGTACAGCGTGGTGTGCCGCATCGGCCAGGTGAGTTCGCACCCGGGGTGGAACGCGTCGGCGAGGCAGAAGGACAGGGCGGCCCGGTCGAGGGCCTCGGGCCGCCGGGCGAGCGGGAGTTCGTCGAGGGACCGGGGCGGGGGTGCCTGCGGGTCGTGGTCAGCGGTGAAGTCGCCGTCGGCCCAGCGGTCCAGCAGCCGGTACTGCAGGGGGGAGAGCGTCACGTGCTGGCGCTCGGAGTCCGGGGGCAGGTTCATCGCGTCGCCGTAGATCGACGGCCACGGTACGGGCGACATGCCGTCCCGGTCGTACGCGCGCATGGTGGCCCAGACCTGCCGGCGCAGTTCGCGGTGGGCGGGCGAGGGGTCGGCCAGCTCCGCGAGCCGGCCGGGGGCGAGGAAGTTCGCGAACCCGCCGTGCCCGAACTGGACGGCCAGACCGTGGTTGACCCACTGGAGGCCGCAGAGGCGGCGCAGCACGGGCAGCACGTCGCGGGTGAACGACACCTGCTGCGGGGCGGGAAGCAGGCCGGCGGTGACGAAGGCGTCGCGCACCAGGTCGTGCATGGTCCGTACCGAGGTGAGTTCGGGCGCGTAGTTGGGCGGTGTGGTGACCACCCAGGCGGGCTCGACCGGCACCGTCCGCCCGTCGATGCGGACCTCGGCGGTGACCGGGCCGTCGGAGACGTCGTCGTGCCAGCCGTCGTTGTTGGCGAAGGTGTCGGCGGGGGTGTCGGTGGCCGAGGCGGAGACGCCGCGCCCGCCGAGGAAGAGCAGCCGGCCGCTGTCGTCGGTGCGCAGCTCGCCGAGGTAGACCGGCCGGTCGAGGAAGGTGCCGGTGTCGAAGCGGTACTCGGCCAGGCCGGAGCGGTTCCGGCCGCGCACCGAGCGCGGGCCGGGGTCGATGACCAGGCGGCCGCGCTGCGCGGCCGGGACCTTGGCGTTGCGCAGCAGGCTGTCGTCGGTCCGCTCCGCCTCGGGGATGTCGAGGGCCAGCTGGAACTGGTACCAGGCGGCCTTCGAGTTGGCGACGTGGACGGTCCACCGCAGGTCCGCGTTGTCGGCGGTGAGTTCGGCGACCGGCTCGCCGGCGGCGTTGTAGCCGTAGACGCGGAAGCGGACGGCCTGGCGCTTGAGGGCGCCGGTGGCGTCCTTGTAGCTGCCGGTGGGCAGCGCGGGCGCGTCCTCGGTCTCCGGGGCGAGGACGTACTCGTCCGTGCTGTCGCCGACCCGTGCCACGCCGATCGCGGGGTGCACGGCGGCCCGGACGATCCGGGTGTCGCGTCCGGGCGGCGGGGTGAGCTGGGGGCGGGCGGGGCCGGGTTCGGTCGCGGGGATGCCGTTCACGTCGCGGCGCCGCGCGGCCGAGGCCAGGTAGACCGTCCTTCGGGCGTCGGAGATGCTGCCCACCGGGCGGTGCTCGGCGAGGCTGTGCCACGGGTTGAAGGCGAGGTTCTCCCCGTAGGCGGCCTGGCCGCGGGCGCGGACGTCCTGTTTGTGGAGGGTCAGCCGGGCCACCCGTACCGGCCGGCCGTCGGACTCCTCCCAGCGGACGGTGGCCCGGTCCAGGGGCATCCGGGGCGGATCGTCGCGGAACTGGAGCATCAGGTCGAAGGCCGCCGGGCCGGCCGCGAGCCGGTTCCGCAGGTCGGCGCCCAGGTACCCGGGGTCCTCGTCGGCGGGCACCGCGCCCGGGTCGCCGGGCTCGCATCCGGCCGGCACCAGGCGGTACTTGACGAAGCGTTCGAGGCCGAAGGAGTAGGGCAGCACGCTCCAGTACGTGGCCGTCAGGACGCTCTCCTCGACCTTGGCCATCGCGTCGAGGATCTCCCGGGTGACGGGGTGCTCCCGCAGGTACGGTTCGTAGTCGCCGTCGACGACGCCGGCCCGGGTGAACTCGCACATGTCGCGCGCGGTGTCGACGAAGAAGACGTCGTGGTTCTGCAGCAGCAGGTCCTGGGTGTCGGCCCCGGACTCGCCCTCCAGCAGTTTCGGGCCGGGGACCTCGTACAGCTTGATGCCGACGCCGAGGGTCGTGCGCAGGTCGGGCCGGCCGGGCACGGTGTCGCCGGAGAACCGGACCCAGGCGGTCAGTCCGTCGGTCCGCTCGTGGGCGGCCTGGAGGAAGCCGACGCGCAGCTCGGGCGGGAGGTCGGGGTCGACGGTCAGCACGCCGCGGGCCACCCCGTGCGGCTTGAGGAACACCGGACGCTGCGCGGGGTCCTGGCCGCGGGCGATCCGTGCGCCCTGGGTCCGGTCCACGAACATGTCCCGCAGCGCGGCCGTGGGGTCGTCCGCGCAGCCGGGCGGTTCCGGCTCCCCGGGGCCGGGGGTCGCGCCGGGGGAACCGGGTGTTCCGATCATGCTGTGCTCCCGTCAGTGCGGCGGCCTGCCGGTGGTCCGGCGGGCCGGCCGTCCACGTCCTGGATCCAGCGTGCACGAACATGTCCGGAGCGGGCACCGGGGTACCGCCAAACCGGCTAGGCCCGGCGGGGGTCCGGCCGGGGGCTTCTCCTGTGCGCCCCGGGTCGCGGTCCGGGGGACATGACAGGCCGTTCCGGCCATCCGGTGGTCGTCCTCCGGTCATTCGGCGGCCGGGGCGGGTGGATGGCGTGCTTCCTTTTCCGAATCGGGCGCTCCGTTCGTGGATGGCTGCCATGCTTCCTCCCAGAACGATGTGACATGTCACATGGGTGCCCTCGACGACCGTCGAGGGCACCGTTACGAGGGAGGGAATCCGATGAAGCGTCTTTCCGCCGTCCTTGCCGGCGTGGCAGCCCTGGCCGCACTGACCGGCACCCAGTCCGCGTCCGCCGTCACCGCACCCACCGGTCCGGTCGGTGCCGTCGTCACCTGCGGGAGCCCGGGTGCGCCCGGCTTCCTCCAGACCCGGGCGTGTATCGAGGTGACCGGTAACCAGGTCCGCTTCTACGGCAACGCCTACCCGACCAACCCGAGCTGGGTGGCGCAGAACGTCGGCTTCCGGCTGTCCGGCAACGCCGTCAGCCTGCCCCCGCAGCCGCCGATCACGCCGAACGTCCTGGTGCCGGTCGGAGGCCGCTCTGTCGGCGACATCGTGATCACGGTGCCCTGCGGCACCGCGGTGAACGCCGAGTTCAGCGTCGACCAGTTCGGCTGGCCGCCGTCGGTGGCGACGGCCGCGACCGTCGTCACCTGCTGACCCGCCCGCCCGGCCGCTGCGGTTGACCGCTCGGCCGGCCTGTGACCCCCGTCGCCCCGGGCCGCGGTGAAGCCCGGTGGCCGCAGTGGTCCGCGCCCCGGGCGGGGCCGCTTCCGGCCCGATCGGCCCTTCCGTTCCGTCCGGTGCGCGGGTGCTCGGGCTAGAACTCGTCGGCGCCGTTGCGCAGCTCCGGGGTCCAGTAGCCGGTGGCCCAGACTGCCGGGTCGACGGCGATGCCGGCCGGACCGGGGGCCTTGACGACGGCCTCCCCGCCCCCGCCGCCGAGGGTGACGGTGAAGGACGTCACGGCCTCGTCGGCCTCGTGGACCCCGCCGCCGGACAGCTTGACGACCGCGTAGGCGGGGGTGCCGGCGTCGACGACGACGGGCACGGCGGGCTTGCTCCCGGCGACGGCGGGGACGCTCTCGCGGTGGCTCTCCAGGAACCGGATCTGGGGGAAGTCGACGAGCCGGCAGCCGCGGCCGGAGAAGTTCCTCGCCGTCAGGACGAGGTGGGTGTACGGCGGTCCGCCCCGGAGGGCGGCGGTGATGCTGACGTCCTTCGTGGTGCAGGCCGGGACGGAGGTGCCCGCCGGTGCGGCCGAAGTCGGGGAGCCGGTGCCGGGCGTCGCACCCGCAGGGGAGCCTCCGGCCCCGGTCTTTCCCGTACCGGCGTTCGGGGCCGGGGCCGTGGCCGACGCGCTTCCGCCGGTGCCGCTTCCGCCGCCGGCTCCGGCCGCCGACTGCGCGGGGGAGGGTGCCGCCGCGGCGGGCGCGGTGCCGGAGTCGTTCCTGCCGCAGGCGGTCAGGGTCAGGACGAGCGCGGCGGTGCCTGCGGCGGCCAGGGCGGTGGTGCGGTGGAGGGTGCGCATGGTGGATCCCCGCTGTCGGTGGTGTGGTGACGCACGGTCCGGTGGGACCGGGAACGACCATGCACCGTGATCCGCCCCCGCCGCCAGCGCCGGCCGCCGATCCGGGGCGCCGCGACGTCCCGACTCCCCTGACGTGACGAAACGCTGCCGCCCGGAACGGCGGGTCGGGGCGCTGCTGGGCGGCGGCACGGCAGCGGCGGCGGTCGCGACGACGGTCCGGGGCCGCCGGGGACACGACGAGGGCCCCCGACACGGTCGGGGGCCTCGTGGGGCGGTGCGGCGTCACGTGCTCGGCGGGGGCGGGTGTCCGGCCCCCGCCGGGGAGATCAGCAGCGGACGTTGCGCTCGCAGTCGACGAGCCGCTGGATGTAGGCGTCCAGCGCCTGGGCGCGGGCCTCGGTGACGTTGGCCTCGCGGTAGTGGCCCTGGTGGCGGAGCCTGTCGGCCTGGGCGTGGAGGTTGCGGGCCTGGGCCCGGAGCTCCTCGATGTTCACCGAGACCGACGAGCCCCGGGTGGCGGCCGAGGCGGACTCGGCGGGCGCCACGGAGAGGAGCAGGCCTCCCGCGAGTACGGCGGTGACGGCGAGCGCGGACATGCGGCGACGCATGGTTCCCCCTGATTTTCCTGATGTTTTCCGACATGACGGTCATCCGTCGAACTGATGACCGGTCAGTAGTGTAGAAGATCTTGTCCGATGCTCGGACACCACCCACCGCTCAGCCGGACGACCGGCCCGCCGAACCCGTCCGCACCGCCCCCGCACCGGCCACCACCACCAGGGCGACCGCCAGACACTGCCCGGCCGACAGGGCCTGCCCGAGGACCAGGAACCCGGCCAGTGCCGCGATCGCCGGGGACAGGCTCATCAGCACCGCGAAGGTCGCCGCGGGCAGGCGGCGCAGGGCCAGCAGTTCCAGCGTGTACGGCAACCCCGAGGACAGCAGTGCCACGGCGAGCCCCGGTCCCAGGACCCGCGGATCGAGCAGCGCTCCGCCCGCGGAGGCGACCCCGAGCGGCAGGCTGACCAGCGCGGCCACGGCCATCGCCAGGGCCAGCCCGTCCAGCCGGGGGAACCGGGCCCCGGTCCGGGCGTTGCACACGATGTACAGCGCGCACAGCGCGCCGGCGCCGAGCGCGAACCCGGCGCCCGCCGGGTCGAGCCCGTCGAAGCCGTCCCGCCCGAGGAGGAAGACGCCGACGAGCGCCAGTCCCGCCCACAGCAGGCTGACCGGTCGGCGCGCGGTGACGACGGACAGCAGGAGGGGGCCGAGGACCTCCAGGGTCACCGCCGGGCCCAGCGGGATCCGGTCGATCGCCTGGTAGAACAGGATGTTCATGCCGCCGAGCGCGACCCCGAAGGCGCCGACCAGCGCCCAGTCCCCACGGCTGTGGCCGCGCAGCCGGGGCCGGCAGACGGCCAGCAGCAGGACGGCGGCGATCGTCACCCGCAGGGTCACCACGCCGAGAGCCCCGACGCGCGGGAAGAGCAGGGCGGCGACGGCGGAACCGAAGTGCACCGACAGGCCGGCCGCCACCACCAGTCCGATGCCGCCGAGGCTGCCGAGACCGGCGCCGGCCGGCGCCGGGGCCGCGCCGGGCGCTCCCGCGGCTCCCGCGGCTGCCGGTGCCGCCGCCCCCGCGGCTGCCCGTGCCGCCGCTCCTGCCGTGACCGGGTGGGACCTCGTGTTCGTCATGTCTCCACGCTAGGAAGCCGTCCGCCCCGCGGGAAATGCCGATCGGACCGCGGTTATGCTTGCCGCGCATGACCATGGAGCTGCGCCACCTGCGAGCCTTCCTCGCCATCGCCGAGGAGGGCACGATCACGCGCGCCGCGGCCCGCCTGCACATCGGCCAGCCCGCGCTCTCGCGGACGCTGCGCCGGCTGGAGGACCACCTCGGCGTACGCCTGATCGACCGCTCCACCCACCACCTGGAGCTCACCCCGGCGGGCCGGGCGTTCCGCGACCGGGCCGCCGCCGCGGTGGCGGCCGTGGAGGCGGCCCTCGATCCCCGCGCCCTGACGGTCCTTCCGCTGCGCCTCGGTCACCCCTGGGCCGCGCTCGGCGACCACACCATCCCGTTGCTGCGCCGCTGGGACGAGGAGCACCCCGACGTGCCGTTGGAGCTGCGGCGCATCGACGACCGGACGGCCGGGCTCACCCGGGGCAGGGTCGACGTCGCCCTGCTGCGCGGCGAGGTGGCGACGCCGGGCCTGGTGACGGAGCTGCTGCTGGAGGAGGAACGGGTCGCGGTGGTCCCGGCGGACAGCGACCTCGCCGAGCGCGACGCCCTCACGCTGGCGGACCTCGCGGCGTGGCCTCTCGTGCTGAACACGGTGGCGGGCACGACCACCCTGGACCTCTGGCCCGCCGCCGTACGCCCGACGGTGACGATCGAGGTCACCAACACGGACGAGTGGCTCACGGCCGTCGCGGTGGGCCGGGCCGTGGGCGTCTCGACGTCGGCCACACCCCGACTGCACCGGCACCCCGCCCTCGCCTACCGGCCGCTGACCGACGCACCGCCGGTGCCCCTGCTGCTGGCCTGGCGGCGCGGAGTCCCGGCGCACCCGGCGATCCCGGACCTCGTCCGGCTGACCCGCGAGCTGCTGGCCGACCGCTGAGGGCGGGACGCCGGAAGGTGCCGCCCAGGGCCCATCTCTGCTCCGCACACGCATGATTGACACATCGTGAGACGCTCGGTCCTGCACCCCGCCAGGGGGATGACGTGGCGACTTTACCTCCCTATGGTCTAGTCCATGTTGAACGCATCACTGAGATCCGTGTGCGGGGCGGTGGCCCTGGCGCTTGCCGCCGCCCTCGCCGCCGCAGGACCGGCCGAGGCCGCGCCCAACCCGCCCGCCCAGCGGCTGAGCTGGGCGGACTGCCCGCCCGACCCCTCGTCCGCGCCGGTGGACCCCCGCCTGCGCTGCGCCACGCTCCGCGTCCCCCTGGACTACCGGGCGCCCTCCGGGAAGACCATCGAGATCGTGGTGTCCCGGCTGAACACCGCCAAGCCGGGACTGCGCCGGGGCGTCCTGGTCCACAACGGCGGCGGCCCGGGAGTGGCCAGCCTGCACATCCCGAGCAGCCGCGTGAACGACTACCCCCAGGACGTGCTGGACCGCTACGACCTGGTCAGCTTCGACCCGCGCGGCGTCGGCTACAGCACCCCCGTCACCTGCGGGCGCACGGCCGCGCAGAACCCCAACGAGCTCGTCTTCCCGTTCCCCGGCCCCGACGGCTCCATCGCCCCCAACGTGCGGTTCGCCCGCGAGGTCGCCCGGGACTGCCTGGCCAACGGCGGCGAGCTGATCCGGCACCTGAACACGGCCAACACGGCGCGCGACCTCGACCGGATCCGCGCCGCCCTGGGCGAGCCGCGGATCTCCTACCTGAGCGCGTCCTACGGCACCTACCTGGGCGCCGTGTACGCGGAGCTGTTCCCCGGGCGCACCGACCGGGTCGTGCTCGACGCCAACGTCAGCCCCAACGTCACCTGGCAGGAACGTTTCGCCCTCCTGGACCAGGCCAGTGAGGCCCGCTTCGGCGACTTCGCCGCCTGGGCGGCCGCGCGCGACGCCGACCTCCACCTCGGCGCGACGCCCGCCGCCGTGCGCCGGAACTACCTCGCCCTCGCCGAGAAGCTCGACCGCACCCCGGTGACGCACCCGGTGGCCGGGCCGGTCAACGGCGGCCTGTGGCGCGCGATCTACCGCTTCGACGCCTACCACGCCGCGTTCTTCCAGGAGATCGCCGACTGGTGGATCTACCTCGCCGCCGACGGCAACGGCCCGGCCCCGTACTGGTGGCTGAACCGCACGACGCCCGGGATCCCCGCGGACAACGACGTGGCCGCGCTCTTCGCCGTGGTCTGCAACGACAGCCCGGCGCCGCGCAGCACCGCCCGCTACCAGCGGAACGTGACCGCGAGCCGGGCCGCGTACCCGATCCTGGACGGCCTGGGCGCCAACATCTGGCCCTGCGCGTTCTGGACCGAGCCGCTCGAACCGCAGGTCCGGATCACCGACCGGGGGCCCGCCAACGTCCTCCTCCTGCAGACCGCCCGCGACGCGGTGACCCCGTACGAGGGAGCCCTCGCCATGCGGTCCACGCTGGGCCGGCGCGCCAGGATGGTCACGGTCGACGGCGGCAACCACGGCGCCTACGACCCCGGCACCCCGTCCTGCGCGGTCACCGCGGCCAACCGCTTCCTGGCCGACGGCGTCCTGCCCGCGCGCGACCGGTTCTGTGCCGTGGACCCGGTGGCCGCTCCCGCCGGAGCGGCCGCGCCGAGGTTCGCGCGCCCCGGAGTGCAGGCCCTCGCCTGACGCCCCGGCCCCGAGCTCCGGCCTGACGCCGCCGCCGGACCGTCCGCCCCCCGTGCGGCCGGCTCCCCGGCGTCCGGCCGGGGTGGCCGCGCCGGGCGGGACCCCGAACGGGGCCCCGCCC
>NZ_JBHXKE010000106.1:0-31099 GCF_042722765.1 Kitasatospora sp. NPDC058406 | reverse complement strand
GTCGAGGTGACCGGGCGGCCCGGGGCCGACTGCGGGACGCGGCTAGCTGTGGCGTCCGCGACGGCGGGCGGCGAGCACGGCGAGGCCGCCGAGGCCCAGCAGGCCCACGCCGGCCAGGCCGAGGACGACCGGGCCGTTGCCCGCGCCGGTCGACGGCAGTTCACCGCCCCCGCCGCCCGGCTTGCCGGGGGCCGGGTGGTGGCCGGTCGGACCGTGGCTGCCCGATCCGTGGCCGCCCGGCCCGTGGCTCGTCGGCCCGTGGCTGGTCGGCGCCGCGCTGGACGAGCTCGGCGAGGAGGTGGGCGAGGTCGGCGAGGCCGTCGGCGAGGTCGGGCTCGCGGTGGGGGACGTGGGCGAGGCCGTCGGGGACGTCGGGCTCGCGGTGGGGGACGTCGGCGAGGCCGTCGGCGAGGTCGGGCTCGCGGTCGGGGACGTGGGGCTCGCGGTCGGCGACGTCGGGGAGGAGGTCGGCGAGGTGGGCGACGGGCTCGGCGTCACCTCACAGTCCGGCAGGTCCCCGTCGAACGGGTAACTGTGGATCTCGTAGCCGCCGTTGCCGGTCTGGATCAGGTTGCCCGCCAGGTAGACCCGGCCGTTCATGCCCGGCATGGCGATGGTGGTGGTGCCGGCCGGGTTGCCGGCCATCACCGAGCCCTGGAACTGCGCGCTGCCGAGGATCTGCGCCGAGGTGGCCGTGGGGAAGTTCCACAACAGCTTGGAGCGCATCTCGGTGGTCGGGTCGCCCGGCAGGCCCGTCCCGGTGTAGGTGTTGATGTTCGCGTCGTCGGACAGCATGTTGACCACGACGGTGGCACCGGCCGGGATGTTGTTGAACACCAGGCCGATCTGCCGGGCCGCCGCGCCCAGGCTCCCGGTGACGTTGAAGACCTGCTTCATGCTGGTGCCGTCACCGGTGAAGGTCGCCTCGGTCATGGTGACCGCCACGGTGCCGGTGGCCGTCGCCCGCCCGACACAGGCGGAGACGTCCTCGATCTGGGTGAGCACCGACTGGTACGGCGCGGCGGCGTTCGCGTCCTGGATCGCCTGACCGGTCGGGTCGATGGAGACCGTGCCGGTGAGCGTGCCCGCGTAGCGCAGGTTGCCGAAGGCCTGGCCCTGCGAGTCGCTGCCGCCGATCAGCAGCGAGTTGCCGGGCAGCATGGTCACGTTGCCGCCGACGGTGAGGAAGTCGCTGCCGTTCGGCGGCACGACGCGGGAGCCGACGCCGACCACGCCCGCGTTGTAGGCGCCACCGCCCTCGCTCTTGTCGACGGTGAAGTCACCGAGCGCGACGATCTTGCCCTCGGCCTCGGCGGCCCGCCCGTTCACGGTGTAGTCGCCGCCGGTGAAGACGTTGATCGTGGCGTCCCGGCCGGGGAAGTCGCCGTTGTTCGGCGGCGGCCAGGTGGCCGGGCAGTCCGGCCCGCTGCAGGCGCCCAGCGGCGGAGCCAGCGGCGCGGCGGAGCCGACCGTCAGCACCGCCGCCAGCGGCAGTGCCGCGACGGCGGTCGCCACCGCGACCCGGACGGTCCGTCGCCGGCCGGCGGCCGGCGCGCGCTCCACGGCGGTTCTTCTGTGATCCGGCGTACCGGTGCCCTGATCCATCGACACATTCCTCCGCGCAGAGAAAAGGGCAGGTTGCACAACCTGCCTCGTTCCGTTTGATACAGGATCATCCCACCTGATTCCCTCAGATCCGGGACATCAAATATCAAATCGGACGATCCACACCCTACAGACCATCAGCAGCGATCCGACAATCCGGCGAACGGCCGACCGGCCCCGTGGGCCGCCCCTCCCCGCTAGGTTGAGACCATGACTTCCGAGCCCCAGCAGACGCACGAGAACCCGGACACCCGCCCGGACGCGGACACGGGCACGGACGCCGCCCTCGCCACCGTCGCGGCCAGCGCCGACGTGCTGCGCCACCCCGAGGCCGGCGAGCACCTGCTCACCGCCGTCGAGAAGGAGCGCGCCGCCCGGTTCCGCCACGAGGCCGCGCGCGTCGACTTCACCGCCGCGCACATCCTGGTCCGGCTCTGCGCCGCCCGGCTGCTCGGCGTCCCGGCCGCCGGGCTGACCCTGGCGCAGAACTGCCCCGACTGCGGCAAGGGCGACCACGGCAAGCCGTACCTGCCCGACCACCCGGACGTCTCGGTCAGCCTCTCGCACACCAAGGGCGTGGTCGCCGCCGCCGCCGGACACCGGCCGATCGGGGTCGACGTCGAGCTGAACGCCCGCAGCGGCAGCCTGCTCGACGTGGCCGGGCGGGTGCTCACCGCCGCCGAACTGCGGCAGGTCGAGGCGCACGCCGACCCAGCGTCGGCCTTCCTGCGGTTCTGGGTCCGGAAGGAGTCGCTGATCAAGATCGGCCGCACCAGCCTGGACGAACTCGCCGGCGTCGACCTCTCCGGCCTCGCCCTGGACCTGCCCGCCGGCGGGCCGCTGCTCAGCCGATTCGAGGAGCTGTACCTGCTCGACTGGGTGGACGACGCGCACGGCGCGGCCGTCGCGGCGGTGAGCGCCGTGCCGCCCCGCGTGGTGGTGCTGGCGCCGCCGGCCGGCTGACCGGCCGCGGATCCACCCGCCCGGAGGGGCTCCGGATAAGCGGTGTTAGCGTCCTGACCAGGGCGGAGGAACCGGACGCCCCGGCTGTCCGCGCCGCGATCGCCCGCGCAGCCCCCGTTGAGTCCCTAGGGTGCCCCGCCATGGCCAAGTTCCTGCTGAGCCTGCACGTCCTCGCCTCGGTGCTGTTCATCGGTCCGGTGGCCGTGGCCGTCAGCATGTTCCCCCGCCGGGCGTCGGCGGCACTCGCCGGCGGCCCGGACAAGGCGGCCGACGCCGGCATGCTCCGGATGCTGCACCGGATCACCCAGGTCTACGCGCTGCTCGGGATAGCCGTCCCGGTGCTCGGCATCGGGGTCGCCCAGGTGATGGACGTGCTGGACCAGTCCTGGCTGATCGTCTCGATGGTGCTCACCGCGGTCGCGGCGCTGTCCCTGCTGCTGTTCGTCCTGCCCGCGCAGCAGGCCGCGGTGGACGCGCTCGACCTCGACGCCGAGACGGCCGAGCACGGCAGGGCCGTCCGGGGACTGAAGCTGCTTCCGATGACCGCCGGCGTGTTCAACCTGCTCTGGGCGGTGGTCGTGGTCCTGATGATCATCCGACCGGGATCGACCACCGGCGCCTGACCCCGCCACCCCCGCCGGTACGGCCTCCGTACTACTGTCCCGCCCATGACGATCATCGCGGGGATGGGGCCGGAGACCGGTTCGGGCGTGGGCGTCCTGCTGCGCGGCTGGCGGGAGCGGCGCCGGCTCAGCCAGCTGCAACTGGCCCTGCTGGCCGACTCCTCGGCCCGGCACATCAGCTTCGTCGAGAACGGACGCGCCCGGCCCAGCCAGGAGATGGTGCTCCGGCTCGCCGAGCACCTCGACGTCCCGGTCCGCGAGCGCAACACCCTGCTGCTGGCCGCCGGGTACGCGCCGCACTACCCCGAGAAGCAGCTGGACGACCCCGCGATGGACGCGCTGCGCTCCGGCATGGAGCGGCTGCTGGCCTCGCACGACCCGTACCCGGCGCTGGTGGTCGACGGCACCTTCCGCGTCCTGGCGGCCAACCGCTCGCTCGGGATGCTGCTCGCCGGGGTCGCCCCGCACCTGCTGGAACCGCCGCTCAACGCGATGCGGATCACCCTGCACCCCGAGGGCCTGGCCCCGCTCATCGTCAACCTGCGGCAGTGGCGGCGGCACCTGCTGGAGCGCATGGAACAGCAGGTCGGGCTGGTCCGCTCCGAGCCGCTGCGGGCGCTGCTCGACGAGGTCGGCGCCTATCCGGACCCGGTGGGCGGCGCGGCGGACGACGGCGCGGACGACGACGCCACCGCCCTGTTCCCCTTCGCGCTGCCGCTGCGGATCGCCTTCGGGGGGCGGGTGCTGTCGTTCCTGTCGACGATCACGACGTTCAACACCCCGATGGACGTGACCGTCTCCGAACTCGCCCTGGAGGCCTTCCTCCCGGCCGACGCGGAGACGGTCGCGTTCCTCCAGGCCGCCGTGGGACCGGAGCGGTGACCCCTCAGCGGGCGACGGCCCGGCGGCGCAGCGCGGTGAACTGGAGGACGGCGAAGAGGAGCACCGTGCCGGCCTGAAGCGGGATCCAGACGAGGCCGGCGGTGGTCGGCTCCAGCCAGAGCTCCATCGCCAGGACGCTGAGCACCGTCCAGGCCAGGTTGACCTCGATCACCGCCTGCACGGCGAGCCGCGGCGGCTGCGGACGGGCTGCCAGCAGGCCGACGGCGAGGCCGACCACCGTGAGCAGCACACCGATTTCGACCAGCGTCGAGCGGCCGACGCCGAGCAGGTCACCGAGCGGGCCGGAGAAGGCCAGGTAGGCGAGGCCGTTGCCGCCGGTCACGACGGCGTCCAGCGCGAGGTAGCCGCGCAGGGCCTTCGGGGAGGCGGGGGCGGTCGGACGGGCGGCGGCAAGGGTGTTCGCGGACATGGCGGATCGGCCTCCGGTGGTCGGAACGGATCCCGGGCCGCGGTCCCGCGACCCGGTGCCGCCCACTCTGGCGGGCCGCCCGGAAGGCGTCGATTACCTCCGAGGTCATGGCCTCCCCGCCGGTCGGGCCCGGCCGCCCGGGGAGGGCCGCGCCGCAGCCCGCGCCGTGTATTGACGTATCGTCAGATGCCGAGGAGACGGGCCGCGTTGTCGTGACAGACCGCGCGCAGCCAGTCCTCCCCCAGCCCGGTCCGCTCCAGCGCGTCCAGCTGGTGCACGTACCGGTAGGGGATGTTGGGGAAGTCGCTGCCGAGCAGGACGCGGTCCCGGAGCCCGGCCAGGCGCGGCAGTTCGGCGGGCGGGAAGGGGGTGTCCCGCTCGACGAAGTCGGTGAACGCGATGGTGGTGTCGAGCCGGACCTCCGGGTACCGCTCGGCGAGGTCGAGGAAGTCGGTGTACTCGGGCAGGCCGAGGTGGGCGACCACCAGGACGAGCCGGGGGTGCCTGGCGAGCACCTCGCCGATCGGCCCGGCGCCGGTGTGCTTGCCGGGGACCGGCCCCGATCCGCAGTGCGTCACCACCGGCGTACCGGTCTCGGCGAGAAGGCCCCAGACCTCGTCGAGCCGCTCGTCCGCCGGGTGGTAGCCGCCGACCTGGAGGTGCGCCTTGAAGACCCGGGCGCCGCCCTCGATCGCCCGGGCCACGTACCCGGGTGCCCCGGGCTCGGGGAAGAACGTGGCGGTGTGCAGGCAGTCCGGGGTGCGGGCGGCGAATTCGGCGGCCCAGCCGTTGAGCCACCCGGCCATGCCGGGCTTGTGCGGGTAGAGCATCGCGGTGAACGCCCGGACACCGAACTCCCGCAGCCACCCGACCCGCCGGTCCTCGGCCCCGCGGTAGGTGATCGGCCACGGCCGGTCGGCCAGCGGACCGGCCGCGTCGAAGTACGCCCACACCTTGTCGAGGACGTTCTGCGGCATGAAGTGCGTGTGCACGTCGATCAGTCCGGGCAGGCCGAGGCCCTGCCAGAAGGCGCGGACCCCGGCCGTCTCGGCGTCCCGGGCCTCCCGAGCGGCCTGCACGGCCTGCTCGGCCTGCTCGGCCGGACCCGTCATGCCGGCACCGGGCGGGCGCGGTCGATGATCGCGCCCGCGTCGACGCCGGCCGGCAGCGTGCCGAAGGCCGCTCCGTGGTCGCCGCCGAGACGGGAGGCGCAGAACGCGTCGGCCACCGCCCGGTCCCCGTACCGGACCAGGAGCGAACCCTGGAAGGCCAGTGCCATCGACTCGACCAGCCGGCGGGCGCCGAACTCCGGGTCCTCCGGGCCGGCCAGCTCCTTGCGCAGCCCGGCGACGGCGGCGTCCAGCCTGCGGTCCGCGCCGGCGGCGGCGTCCAGCTCGCCGAGGAGGGCCTCGACGGTCTCCGGGCGCCGGGCCATGGCGCGCAGCGCGTCCAGGGCGGCGACGTTGCCGGATCCCTCCCAGATCGAGACCAGCGGCGCCTCGCGGTAGAGCCGGGGCATCCCGGACTCCTCGACGTAGCCGTTGCCGCCGAGGCACTCCAGCGCCTCGGCGGCGTGCGCCGGACCGCGCTTGCAGACCCAGTACTTGGCCACCGCCAGGCCGAGCCGGCGGACCAGCGCCTCGCCCGTGTCCCCGGCGAGCGCCGCGTCGGTGGCCTGGGCGAGGCGCATCGCCACCGTGGTGGCCGCCTCGGACTCGACGACGAGGTCGGCGAGCACGTTGCGCATCAGCGGCTGGTCGACCAGTGCCCTGCCGAACGCCCTTCGGTGCAGGGCGTGGTGGACGGCCCGGGTGGCGCCGAGCCGCATGCCGGAGGCGGCACCGGTGGTGCAGTCGAGGCGGGTCATGTTGACCATCTCGATGATGGTCGGGACGCCCCGGCCCTCCTCGCCGACCAGCCACCCGACCGCGTCGTCGTACTCGATCTCGGCGGAGGCGTTGGACTTGTTGCCCAGCTTGTCCTTGAGCCGCTGGAGGTGAATCCGGTTGCGGGTGCCGTCGGGCAGGACCCGCGGCAGCAGGAAGCAGCTGAGCCCGCCGGGCGCCCGGGCGAGGGTCAGGAAGAGGTCGGACATCGGCGCCGAGGTGAACCACTTGTGGCCGGTGAGGCGGTAGCTGCCGTCCGGCCGCGGGGCGGCGGCCGTGGTGTTGGTGCGGACGTCCGAGCCGCCCTGCTTCTCGGTCATCGACATGCCGGCGATCAGGCCCCGCTTGCCCTGCGGTGCCCGCAGCCCGAAGTCGTACGTGGTGGAGGTCAGCAGCGGCTCGAACTCGGCGGCCAGCGCCGGGGCGGCGCGCAGGGCGGCCACGGCGGCGTAGGTCATCGAGACCGGGCAGGTGTGACCGGCCTCGACCTGGCCCCAGACGAGGAACTTGGCGGCGCGGGCGGCGTGCGCGCCGGGCCGGTCGTCCCGCCACGGCGCGGCGTGCAGGCCGTGGCCGACGGCGGTGCGCATCAGCTCGTGCCAGGACGGGTGGAACTCGACCTCGTCGATCCGGTGGCCGAAACGGTCGTGGGTGCGGAGCACCGGCGGGTGCTCGTTGGCCAGCCGGCCCCACTCGGCGGCCTGTTCGGAGCCGGCCAGCCGGCCGAGTTCGTGCAGCTCCGGCTCGGCCCAGCCCGCGCCGGCCCGGTGCAGGGCGGCGAGCAGGGCCGGATCGGCCGCGGTGTCGTGTCCGTACGGCAGGGGTACCTGGTTGGTGACCTCATGCGTCGCTGTCATCGCGTCCTCCCAGGGCACGCAGGGTGAAGGAGACCAGGGCGGGGACCACCTCGGGCGGGGCGGTCCGGGTGTCCGGCGGACGGGCCGCCGCGAGCGGACCTGCGAGCGCCTCGCCGACCGCGCCGACGATCGCGGCGGCGGTCAGTTCCGGGTCCTGGCCGGGCACGTCGCCGGCGGCGAGGGCGGCGGTGATCTCGGCGGCGATCACGTCGCGGAAGGCCCGCCGGAACACCAGGCGTTCCGCGTCCACCACGGTGTCGGCCGGCTCGACCAGGAGCGCGTGGGCGAGCCGTGGCGCACGCAGGGCGCGGGCGGCGAAGGTCTCGACCACGGCCGCGATGCGCGTCCGGGGGGTGTCGTGCCGGGCGACGGCCTCGTGCACGGCGGCCACCTCCCGGGTGACGACCCGGCGGAACAGCTCGACCGAGAGCTCGGCCTTGCTCGCGAAGTGCTGGTACATCGAGCCGGTGGCGATCCCGGCGCGGTCCGCGACCGCGGCCATGGTGCAGCCGCCGTAGCCGCGCTCGGCGAGCAGCCCGACCGCGGCCTGGAGCACCGCCTCGCGCTGGGCGTCCAGGCGGGCTTGTACGGCGGGCGTGCGTCGGTAGGCCATGAAAGAATTGAAGCACCGATTCACTGCTTCGGGGAGAGGCGCGCGGCCCCGGGGGTGGTGCTCGGCCACCGCGCCCTACAGGCGGACGCGGTCAGGCGCGTGCCCTACAGGCGGACGCGGTCCTGCTTCAGCCCCTCCTCGTCGAGCGGGCCGATCGGCGGGACGCGGTACTGCCCGCTCAGCGAACGGGCCGCGGCGTCCCCGCCGAGTCCGGCCCACTCCAGCACCTTGGCGGTGGCCGCCGCCGACTCGGCGGCCGGCAGCTTCTCGATGTTGGCGCCGTGGTTGCCGCCGGGCACGGTGTAGACGTAGCTGTCCTCGCTGCCCCGGCCCAGCCGGAACGGCTCGGCACCCCACGGGTCGTTCTGGCCGTAGACGTAGATGATCCGCTCGGCGGAGTTCCGCACCCAGCGGTCGATGTCGCGCATCGCGGACGGGTCGAACCGCATCGCGATGTTCTTCGGCACGTAGGTGCGCGGCGAGTACAGCTCCTTGTAGTCGTAGTGCAGCAGGCCCTTCAGGTGCGACACGTCGAAGCTGGGCGCGCCCAGCTCGGTGCCGGCCTGGTAGTAGTACGCCGTGTAGTTGGCGAGCGACTGGTCGCTGTTGCCGGTGATGCCGGACTGGGCGTCGAACCAGGCGTACAGCTCGTCGTCGGTGGCGGTGGCGGCCGGGACCTTGGCGCAGTCGGCGGCCAGGCTGTACTGCCAGAACGCCCAGACCGTGTCGAGCACGCCGGACTCGTACGCCCGGTCGGCGCTGCCGGTGGTGGTGAAGGTGGAGCCGGCGGCCGCGTTGTCGGCGGTGTAGCGGGCGAACAGCCGGTCGCGGCGGACCAGCAGTTCGCGCTGGGCGGCGGTCAGCGCGGCCCGGCACTCGGGCGTGCCGACGTTCCGGAAGAACCGGGAGTAGGCGGAGTCCTCACGGTCGTCGACGTCGTTCGGCGCGACGTAGGCGATGGTGCCGGCCACGTCGTCCGGGAAGAAGCGGCGGTGGTAGGTCGACGACATGCCGCCCTTGGAACCGCCGGTGGAGAGCCACTCCTCCTGGTAGATCCGCTTCAGCGCGGTGATGATCCGGTGCGAGTCCGTGGCCCCCTGGCGGATGCCGGCCTTGCTCCAGTCGGCGGGCACGGGACGGGACGGCGTGAAGTAGCGGTACTCGACGGAGACCTGGTTGCCGTCGACCAGCCGGGCCGGCTCGGTGCGCGAGGGCGTGGTGCGCAGCGCGTAGCCGTTGGTGAAGTAGACGGTCGGGCGGTCGTAGCCGCGGTGCAGCACGCTCAGCCGCTGCTGGAAGCTGCCCAGCCAGGGGCGGTCGTGGTCGATCGGCTGGGTGTAGGTGAGCAGGAAGTAGCGGTGGCCGGTGGTGGTGGGCCGTTCCTCGGTCACGGTCAGTCCGCGGATCGCCGCCAGGCGGTCCTTGATGTCGGCCGACGGGTCGTCGGCGACGGAGGACGCGCCCGCGGCGGCACTCTCGGCGAGCGCCGGGGTGGCCAGGCCGAGGCCGAACAGCGGTATCAGCAGGACGGCCACCAGCAGCCCTCTGAGCTTCTTGGTCATCAACTCTCCATCGGGTCAACGGAACTGTTCGATGCTCTGTCCGTACTCTCCGACAGCCGGCGGGCGGCTGCCGTACGGACCGGCCGTCCGGTAGACGGCCGAATGGGCCACCCGCAGGTCGCGGATGGCCCATCGGGGTGAACGTGCTGGTCAGGGGCGCGGCAGGGTGCAGCCGGGCAGGGTCAGGTCGAGCCGGTTCCCGGAGGCGAAGCAGGCCGGGATGGTGTAGGTCTCCTGGGCGTAGCCGATCCCCCGGCGGACGGTGACCGCGCCGTTCTGGTCGACCTCGCAGGGGTTGTTCAGGGTGCACCGCTGGCCGGACTCGTTGATCGTGTTGTTGACGGCGACGACGGTGCCGTTGGCGTCGACGACCGGCGAGCCCGAGGTGCCGCCGATGACGTTGCAGCTGGACGTGTAGCGGACGGAGTCCTTGAACGTCCACTCGGCTTCCTTCAGCCGGTAGGCGAACCCGTCGACGGAGCAGGAGTAGATCTTCTTCCAGTACCCGGAGACGACCTTGATCGGGGTGCCCTGGACCGGGTGGGTGGCCGCGACGGTCAGCGGGGCGATCCGGTACTGCGACTGGATCGCGGCGTAGGTGGTGTTCAGCTGGTAGATCGACACGTCGGTGTCGGTCATGGCGCCGTACACGATCTTGGTGGCACGGAGCGTGCCGAGCGATCCGCCGCTCGCGTTGAGCAGCGTGAAGGTGCGGCTGGACGCCCGGTTGACGACCACCTGGCCGGGGCCGGGCATGCCGGTCTCCAGGCAGTGGCCGTTGGAGAGCACGAGGGCCGGGTCGTTGGCGGTGGAGTTGGGGAGCCGGACGAGCGAGCCGGAACAGTTGTTGAGCGCGACGGTACCGGCGAAGGTGACCGCGGCGAGCGCCTGTTGACCCTCGGGCGCCGCCGCGACGGTCCGGGCCGCGGCTTCGGCGGTCGCGACGGTCGGGGCGGTCACGGAGGGGGCGGCGGTCGCCACGGGGGCTCCGGCCAGGGCGGTGGCCCCGGCGAACAGGAGCGTGGCGAGCGTGCCTATGAGCGGCTTCTTCATGAGAGACCTCTCGGTGTGGGGGTGCACCAAAGCTGTCGCGGACATGACGTGTTGTCAAGAGTCGCGCCGCGTCCGGATCCGGACGCCCCGACCGGGGCGACGATTTCGGCCGCCCCGACCGACCCCGACGCACCGGCCGAACGGCCGGAGCGTCAACTCGCCTACCCCTGAGGGCTCTTGGCCTCGGCACCGTCCACCGGCCAGTGCCGGCGGCCGACGCTGATCAGCCGCGGCCGGAGCCGGGCCGTGGCCGCAACCCGCCGGCTCGCGCCCCGGGTCGGCCGACCACGGCGTGCTCCGGCGGTTCGGCCTCCGGCGCCGGGCCGGGGTCGACCGGGCTCGGGTCGGCGCCGGGCCGGGGTCCTCCGGGGTCCGACCCGGCGCCGACCGGGGTCCTCCGGGGTCCGGTCCCCGCCTCCGGTGGTCGAGATCCGGCCACTCTGCGGGCACACACCCGTCCGCCCCCCGTACTGTTGGCCGGAGGCCGGGTGACGACATGGGGGCTGAAGTGACCGAAGTGACCGGAGCGACCGACAGGACCACCGCCGGGCGCGGCGACACCGGGCCCGGGCGGGCCGGCCGCCTGCTCGCCGTGAGCGACCTGCACGTCTCCTACCAGCAGAACCGCGACCTGGTGGAGCAGCTACGCCCGGAGTCCCCCGACGACTGGCTGATCGTCGCCGGTGACGTCGCCGAGTCCACCACCACCATCCGCTGGGCGCTGGGCCTGCTCGCCGAGCGCTTCGCCAAGGTGATCTGGGCGCCCGGCAACCACGAGCTGTGGACGCACCCCAACGACCCGGTCCAACTACGCGGCGTCGCCCGGTACGAGTACCTGGTCCGGCTCTGCCGCGAACTCGGCGTGGTGACCCCCGAGGACCCGTACCCGGTCTGGACCGGCGCCGGCGGCCCGGTCGCCGTCGCGCCGCTCTTCGTGCTGTACGACTACTCCTTCCGGGCCCCCGGCACCACGACCAAGGAGGAGTCGCTGGCCGCCGCCTACGAGTCCGGCGTGGTCTGCGCCGACGAGCGGTTCCTCCACCCGGACCCGTTCCCGGACCGCGACTCCTGGTGCCGCGAGCGCGTCCGGCTCACCGAGAAGCGGCTGGCCGGGCACGACCCGGAGCTGCCGCTCGTCCTGGTCAACCACTACCCGCTGGTCCGGGAACCCACCGAGATCCTCTGGTACCCCGAGTTCGCCCAGTGGTGCGGCACGGAGCTGACCGCCGACTGGCACCGCCGCTTCAACACCGCCGCGATGATCTACGGCCACCTGCACATCCCCCGGCGGACCAGCTACGACGGCGTCAGGTTCGAGGAGGTCTCGCTCGGCTACCCGCGCGAGTGGGGCAAGCGCGGCCTGCCGGACCCGCTGCTGCGCGAGGTCTTCCCGCAGTCCTGAACGCCCGGGCGGCGCGCCGGTCACTCCCGACGCGCCGCCTCCCGGCCCTGCCGCCCCTACTCCGGCGCCTTCTCCTCGGCCTTCCCCTCGGCCTCCGCGAAGGTCGCCGAGGGCTCCGGCCGTTCCGTCACCACCACCAGTTCGCCGCCCGACACCTTCGCCACCAGCGTGTCGCCCTCCTGCACGCTGCCGTCCAGCAGCAGGTTGGAGATCCGGTTGTCCAGCTCGTGCTGGATCGTCCGGCGCAGCGGCCGGGCCCCGAACTCCGGCTGGTAACCCCGGTTCACCAGCCACTCCTTGGCGTCGTCCGTCACCTCCAGCCGGACGTCCTGCGCCTTCAGGCGGCGCCGGCTGCGGTCCAGCAGCAGGCCCACCACCTGGAGCAGGTCCTTGCGGGTGAGCCCGTGGAAGACGATCACCTCGTCGATCCGGTTGAGGAACTCCGGCCGGAACTGCGTCCGCAGGTCCCGCATCAGCTCGTCCTTGATCTCGTCGACGTCGCCGGCGTGGTCGAGGATCCGTTGCGACCCGATGTTGCTGGTCATGATCACCACGGTGTTGCGGAAGTCGACCGTGCGGCCCTGCGCGTCCGTCAGCCGTCCGTCGTCCAGGACCTGGAGCAGCAGGTTGAAGACGTCCGGGTGGGCCTTCTCCACCTCGTCGAAGAGCAGCACGCTGTACGGCTTGCGGCGCACCGCCTCGGTCAGCTGGCCCGCCTCGTCGTAGCCGACGTACCCGGGCGGGGAGCCGACCAGCCGGGAGACCGTGTGCTTCTCCTGGAACTCGCTCATGTCGAAGCGGATCATCCGGTCCGGGTCGCCGAAGAGCAGCGCGGCCAGGGCCTTGGCCAGCTCAGTCTTGCCGACACCGGTAGGCCCGAGGAAGAGGAACGAGCCGGTCGGCCGGTCCGGGTCGCCCATGCCGGCCCGACCGCGGCGCACCGCCTGGGCGACGGCCGTGACCGCCTGGTCCTGCCCGATCACCTTCTCGTGCAGGTGCTCCTCCAGCCGCAGGAGCCGCTCACGCTCGGTGGCGTTCAACTCGGCCACCGGGATGCCGGTACGGCGGGAGAGCACCTGCGCGATGTCCTCGGCGGTGACGGCGACGACCTCCTCCCGGTCCTCGGCGAGCGCGGCCAGCTCGTCCTCGGTCTGGCGCAGCTCGGCCTTCAGGTTGGCGGCCCGGACGAACTCCTCGTCCGCCACCGCCTCCTCCAGCTCGCGTCGCAGCTTGGTGATCCGGTCCTGCACCGGCATCGCCGTCGTCGATCCGCTCAGGCTGCGCAGCCGGACCCGCGCGCCCGCCTGGTCCAGCAGGTCGATCGCCTTGTCCGGCAGGAAGCGGTCGCTGACGTAGCGGTCGGAGAGCGTCGCGGCGGCGTCCAACGCCTCGTCGGTGAAGCGCACTTGGTGGTGCGCCTCGTACGCGTCGCGCAGGCCGCGCAGGATCTCGACGGTCTCCTCGACGGTCGGCTCGGGCACCAGCACCGGCTGGAAGCGGCGCTCCAGGGCGGCGTCCTTCTCGATGTGCCGGCGGTACTCGTCCAGGGTGGTGGCGCCGACCACGCTCAGCTCGCCGCGGGCCAGGGCCGGCTTGAGGATGTTGCCCGCGTCCATCGAACCCTCGCCGCCGGAGCCCGCCCCGACCACCGTGTGCAGCTCGTCGAGGAACAGGATCACGCTCTGCTCGGCCGCCGTGACCTCGTCGATCACGCTCTTCAGCCGTTCCTCGAACTCGCCGCGGTACTTGGAGCCAGCCACCAGCCCGGTGAGGTCCAGGGTGACGACCCGCTTCTCCTTCAGGCTCTGCGGCACGTCACCGGAGACGATCCGCTGCGCCAGCCCCTCCACGATCGCCGTCTTGCCGACGCCCGGCTCGCCGATCAGCACCGGATTGTTCTTGGTCCGGCGGGACAGGATCTCGACGGTCTGCTCGATCTCCTCGGCCCGGCCGACCACCGCGTCCAGCCGGCCCGCCCGCGCCTCCTCGGTGAGGTCCTGGCCGTACTCGTCCAGGGTGGGCGTCCGGCTCGGCTGCGCACCGCCGGAGCTGCGCTCGCCACCGGAGCTGCGGCCGTCCAGCACCGTGCGCAGCGCCTCCTGCGAGGGGGCCACGTTCCGCAGGGCCGCCCCCGCGCCCGACCGTTCCTCCTCCAACAGCGCCCCGAGGATGTGCTCGGGCCCGATGTACGAGGCACCCGCCGCCTGCGAACGGGCGTGCGCGGCGAGCAGCGCCCGCTTGGCGGCCGGCGTCAACGCGGGCCGGCCGTCCCCGGTGGGCGTCTCCGCGCCGACCGGCAGCGCCTCCGCCAGGTCGCCGGCCAGCCGGTCCGGGTCGATCCCGGCCCGCTCCAGCATCCGGCGCGACGGATCCACCCGGGTGGACGCCCACACCAGGTGCGCGGTGTCGAGATCGCTGCTCCCGTCCTCGGCGGCACGCTGCGCGGCCAGGCCGAGCAGCTCCTGCGCCGACTCGCTGAGCAGCCGACCGATCGGCACCCGCTGCACGTTGGGTGGGGACGCCATCGGGCTCATGCCGAAGAACCGGCTGAGCAGGTCGGAGAACGGGTCGTTCGATCCGAACGGCGGCATGGTCACGGTGGTTCACCTCTCCCGAGCGGGCTGCGCCCCCACACAAACACAGGCCGTGCGGCCCCGCCTCCCGAGCGCGGGCGGTCGGGCGAGGGGCTCGGAAGGGGCTCGGAAGGGGCCCGGGAGGCACCCGGGAGGCGCTCTGTTCACGGGCATCCGGAGTCGGCACCCTGTGGACATGACGACTCCTCGACGGATCGACGTACGGCTGGGTGACCGCTCCTACCCCGTGCACATCGGCCCCGGGGTCCGGCACCTGCTCCCCTCCGTCGTGGCCGCCACCGGCGCGGCCCGGGCCGTGGTGGTGTCGGCCCGCCCGCCTGAGGAGGTCCCGGACCCGGGCGTGCCGTCCCTGCTCGTCCCGGCCCAGGACGGCGAGCACCGCAAGACCCTGGCCACGGTGGAGGAGCTCTGCCGGGCCTTCGCCGGATACGGCCTGACCCGCCACGACGTGGTGGTCTCCTGCGGGGGCGGCACCACGACCGACGCGGTCGGCCTGGCCGCGGCGCTGTACCACCGCGGGGTGGCCGTGATCCATCTGCCGACCACCCTGCTGGCGCAGGTGGACGCGGCGGTCGGCGGGAAGACCGCGGTCAACCTGCCCGAGGCGAAGAACCTGGTCGGCGCCTACTGGCAGCCCCGGGCCGTGCTGTGCGACACCGACCACCTGCGCACCCTCCCGCCGGTGGAGTGGGCGAACGGGTACGGCGAGATCGCCCGCTGCCACTTCATCGGCGCCGGCGACCTGCGCGGGCTGCCCGTCCACGAGCAGATCGCCGCGAGCGTCGCCCTGAAGGCCTCGGTGGTGGCCGCCGACGAACGGGACGGCGGGCTGCGGCACATCCTCAACTACGGACACACCCTGGGCCACGCCCTGGAACGGGCCACCGACTTCGCGTTGCGGCACGGCGAGGGCGTCGCGATCGGCACGGTGTTCGCCGGGCGGCTGGCCGGTGCGCTGGGCCGGATCGGCCCGGAGCGGGTGGCCGAGCACCTGGCGACGGTGCGCGCGTACGGGCTGCGCGAGCGGCTGCCGGCCGGAGTGGGGACGGCGGCCCTGATCGCCCTCATGCGGCAGGACAAGAAGGCCCTGTCGGGCACGGGGCTCGCGTTCGTGCTGGACGGGCCGCGCGGTGTCGAGCTGGTGCCGGACGTGCCCGAGCAGGTGGTGGCCCGCACCCTGGACGCGATGGAGCGCGAGCCGGAGGGGAGCCGCCCGGCCGCGCCCGACGGACCCTAGGCGCCGGCGGACCCCGGACACCGGACACCGGACACCGGCGGACCCGGCGGCGTCCGAGGTCCGTCCGGGTTCAGGTCCGGGTCCGGGTCCGGGGTCCGTCCGGCGGGAACGGTCAGAGCCGGCCGTGGGCCCGCAGGGTGCGCAGGGCGTCCAGGGTGACGATCGGGCGCCACTCGGCCGCCGAGCCCGGGGCCCAGAGCCGCCACAGCACGGGCCAGCCGCCGTCCTCCTGCTGCACGGCGGCCAGGTGGTCAAGGCAGCGCGCCACCTCCTGCTCGGTGAACCACTCCCGGGCGAGCGAACGGGGGCTCCGCAGGACGTCGGTGACGTAGTGGTACTCCCCCGCCGCGTACGCGGGGTGGACCGGAAACTCCTCGGCCCGCGCCGGGTCGGTCACCACCAGCCGCTGGTCGCGGACGAGTTCGCCGAGCCGCTGGGCGGACTTGGCGGCCCGCCCCCGGTCCGGAACGCCGTCCAGGAAGGCGAGGGCGGCCTCCACCTCGTACGGGTGGGAGGAGGTCAGACCGTCGACGGCCTGCCAGCAGAACTCGGTCGCGGCGTCCAGCCACGGGTCCTCGATGCCGTTGCGGTGCAGCCGGCCGACGATCACACCGGTGGCCAGCAGGCTGCCCGGCGGGTTAGGCCGCACCGTGAGGACGGCCGAGGACGGGTAGCCGGCGATGCCGGGATGGAGCGTCGGCAGGCCCCCGTCGGGCGAGGTCAGACTCGGCAGGTGACTGCGGAGCCGAGCCGTGCGGGCGGCGTCGCACCGGCCGATCTCGTCCAGGACGTTGAGCGCCGCGGCCGCGGCCAGCGGCTGCGAGGACGGCCCGCGCACGTCCGCCTCCAGCGCGTACGCGTAGCCGCCGTCGGGGCGGACGTAGGCGGCGAGCGCGGTCTCCACGGCGTCGGCGCCGCCGCCGAGGAAGTGGTGGGCGAAGCGGTGCTGCTCCAGCGGACGGGCGGAGAGCCAGACGAACCATTCGGCGCGTTCGAGGACGGTACGCACGCGGGGCCTCCCGAGGTTGTGCAGAAAGGGTACTGACGGAGCGTCAGTCATCGGGCGAGAAGTACCATACCAGCCGACCTGGAGAGAAAACGGACATCTCGCACACGTCCCCTGGCGTGCCCGTGGCCGCTGGGTCAGAGTGGAACCGTTCATCCGACCGGTCCGACGACGGAGGGCACACGTCGCATGAGACACAGGATTCTGGGCGGCACCGGCATATCGGTCAGCGAATTCGCCCTCGGGGCCATGATGTTCGGCTCCTGGGGCAACACCGACGAGGAGGAGGGCGTCCGGACGATCCGGCTGGCCCTGGACGCGGGCATCAACCTCGTGGACACCGCCGACATCTACGGCGACGGCGGATCGGAGCGGATCGTCGGCCGGGCGATCCGGGGCCGCCGGGACGACGTCGTCCTTGCCACCAAGTTCCACAGCCCGATGGGCCCGGACGCCAACCACCGCGGGAACTCCCGGCGCTGGATCACGCGGGCGGTGGAGGGATCGCTGCGCCGCCTCGACACCGACCACATCGACCTCTACCAGGTGCACCGGATCGACCCGGACACCGACATCGACGAGACGCTCTCCGCGCTCTCCGACCTCGTCCGCTCCGGCAAGGTCCGCGCGGTCGGCACCTCCAACTTCCCTGCGGACCAGATCGTCGAGGCCCAGTGGGTCTCCGAACGGCGCGGACACGTCCGGTTCCGCAGCGAGCAGCCGCAGTACTCCGCCCTCGCCCGCTCCGCGGAGACCCACGTCCTGCCGACCGCACAGCGGCACGGCATGGGCGTCCTGCCCTGGGGGCCCCTGGGGGCGGGCTGGCTCACCGGCCGGGAGATCCGGCCGGGCGTCGGGCGGGCCGTGCTGGAACAGCGCAAGTTCGACCTCTCCGTCCCGGAGAACGCCGCCAAGGCGAAGGCGGTGGCCGAGCTGCGCAAGGTGGCCGCCGACGCGGGGCTGTCGCCGGCGCACCTCGCGCTGGCCTTCGTCCAGTCCCATCCCGCCGTCACCTCCGTCCTCCTCGGCCCGCGCACGCCGGGGCAGTTGACCGACCTGCTGGGCGCGGCCGGGGTGGAACTCGACGACGGGGTGCTCGACCGGATCGACGCGATCGTGCCGCCCGGCGTCGACCTCAACCGCGCCGACCACCACTGGGTGCCGCAGTCGCTGACCGACCCCTCGCTGCGCCGTCGGCGCACCGCTTCCCGGCGGGAGGCGTGATGGCCCGCGTCCCGTTGACCGAACACGCCAGGGCCGTGCTGGCGGCGCCGGTGTTCGCCGTGGTGGCGACCCTCCGCGCGGACGGCACGGTGCACCAGTCCGTCGTCTGGGTCGGCCACGACGGCACCGACCTGCTCTTCGGGATCGAGCGGGGCAGCCACAAGGAGCGCAACCTGCGGCGCGATCCGCGGATCTCGGTGCTGCTGCACCCGGCCGACGCCCCGTACACCTACCTGGCGGTGCGCGGGACGGCGTCGATCGAGCCGGTGAAGCTGCACGACGGGCTGATGGACGAGATGTCGCGCCGGTACACCGGGAAGTCGCACGCGGAATTCCTCGGCGAGCTGCTGCCCGCCGAGGAGGACCTGCTGGTCGTGCGGGTCGCCGTGGAGTACCTGCTGGACCGGTGAGGAGGCGGCGGGCGCCGGGGTGTTCCCCGGCGCCCGCCGCAGCAGGCCCGCCACAGCCGGCCCGCCGCAGCCCGGTCAACGCAGCCCGGTCAGCGCAGCCCGGCCCAACGCGCAGCCCGGTCAGCGCAGTTCGGTCACCATCGGCAGCTCGCCCATGCCCACCAGAGCCCGCGGCTTGGGGTGGACGGGCGTGTCCGACGTGGGCCGCAGCCGCCAGCGCGCGGCGATCGTGGCGAGCGCCAGCGTGGTCTCCATCATCGCGAAGTCGTCGCCGATGCACTTGCGGCTGCCCGCGCCGAACGGGATCATCGCGCCGCGCGGCACGTCGCCCACCCGCTCGGGCGACCAGCGGTCCGGGTCGAAGCGCTCCGGGTCCGGGAAGAGCTCGCCGTTGCGGTGCAGCGCGTACGAGCTGTAGAAGACGACCGAGCCCACCGGCAGCCGGACGCCGCCCAGTTCGGTGTCGGCGGTGACGACCCGGGTGACCAGCCACCCCGGCGGGTAGAGCCGGAGCACCTCGTTCACCACCTGGCGGGTGTAGTCCAGCCCGTCCCGGCCGTGCGCGTCGGCTCCGCCCGACGCGGCGAAGGCGTCCGCCTCCTCCTGGAGCCGGCGCTCGTACTCGGGGTGCCGGCCGAGCAGTTGGAGCGCCCAGGCGAGGGCGGTCGCGGTGGTCTCGGTGGACGCGGTGAGGAAGTTCATCACCTGGTCGTGGATCTCCTGGTCGGAGAGTCCCCGGCCGTCCTCGTCGCGCGCGCCGAGCAGGCCGGACAACAGGTCGCCGTGGTCCTGGTCGGCTCCCCGGTAGTTCCGGATGATCGAGTCGATCAGCTCCCGGAGGTCCGCCAGGGCGCCCTCGAAGCGCCGCGACTCGGGCCCGGGCACCCGGTACACCAGACCGACCGGGGCGACCATCCGCTTGTACATGCCCTTGAGCACGATCGGCAGGCAGCGCAGGATCCGGTCCACGTGATCGGTCCCGATCTCGGTCGAGAGCAGCACCCGCGCGCCGATCCGGGCCGTCACGGCGTGCATCCGGTCGTTGGCCTCGATGGTGCCCCCGGGGCGCCAGCCGGCCGTCTCGGCGGCCATCTCCTCCCGCATCACCTGCGGGTAGGTGGCGATCCGCTCCCGCCGGAACGACGGCTGGACCAGCAGCCGCTGCCGCCGGTGGTCGGCGTAGGGGCAGTTGCCGAGGCTGTTGCCCATCAGCAGCTTGGTCTTCTCGTAGAACGGCCCGCCGCGGTCGAAGGTCCGCGGGTCCTTGAGCACCTGGCCGACGAGCTCGGGGTGGCAGACCATGTGGACGGTCCGGCGGCCCATCCTCAGTTCGACCACGTCGCCGTGGCGGGGCAGCCCGGTCAGGAACTCCAGCGGCCGGCGGCGCAGCGGCACCAGGTGGCCCAGCAGCGGCAGCGCACCCGGCGCGGTGGCCGCCGTCCAGTCGGCGGCGGCGGCGCCGGGCCTGGTCGCGGTGGACGACATCGGCTCAGCCCCCTTGCCGGGCGGCGGTGCCGGACGGCTTCCGGACGGTGACCACGGCGTAGCCGAGCTCGGTGATGTCGCCGAAACCGGCGAGGTCCTCGACCATGTAGCGGAACTCCTCCTCGGTGACCTGATCCCGCAGCTTCTCCCCGCCGCGGAGGAGGTTGTGCCCGACCACCTGGTAGGACGGCCGGACGTACTCGCCGATGTCGGTGAAGTCCACGACCTCCAGGCCGGCGTCCCGCACACAGGACTCGTACTGCTCCTGGGTGAGCATCGGCCCCTGCTGGTAGTTCTTCATGGCGCCGTCCACCAGCCTGCGGTGCTCGTCGGTCTCCAGCGGGCGCAGCAGCACGAAGTCGGTCGCCACCAGCAGGGCGCCGGGGCGCAGCACCCGGGCGAGCCCGCTGAAGGCCCCGGTGCGGTCCTCGGCGTGGCAGATCGACTCGATCGCGTAGGCCGCGTCGAACGCGGCGTCCGGGAAGGAGAGTCCGAGCATGTCGTGGACCTCGAAGTCCACCGTGTCGGACAGCGCCAGCTCGGCGGCCAGGTCGGTGGACTGGCGGACCTGGCGCGGGCTGAGCGTGATGCCGGTGACGCGCACGCCGTGGCGGCGGGCGATCCGGGCGGTGGCCTTGCCGTTGCCGGAGCCGATGTCCAGCACGCGCTGACCGGGGGCGAGGAGGAGGCGGTCGGAGACGAAGTCGGTCAGCCGGTCGGCAGCCCGTTCGACCTCTTCGGGGTCGACCGGGCCGTCCCAGTAACCGCCGTGCAGGTAGCCGCCCATGGCGTCGGCCATGGCGTCGTTGACCCGGTCGTAGAAGGTGCCGAGGTCGTCGTCGGCGCGGGGGTCGGTGGTCATCGCCGGCTCACTTCTCCGTCCGGGTCGCGACCACGAGGAGGTGGCCGAACCCGGCCACGTCGATCATGTCGCGCGGGTTGAACCGGTCGACCAGCTCCGGGCCGTGGGCGGCGGACAGGTCGGTGGCCGCGCCGCTGATCCGCTCGGACAGCTCGACGAAGGTGCGGCGCAGGGTGGGCTCGCTGATGTCGGTCAGCTCCTCGAACCGGAAGCCGGCCCGGCGCAGCATCGGCGGGTAGTCCTCGGCCTGGATCATCGTCATCAGGAACTCCCGCAGGTACCGGTCCACGGCGGCCCGGCCGTTCTCCGGGATCGGCTCCCGCTCGAAGAAGTCGGTGAGCACCAGGCGCCCGCCCGGGCGCAGCACCCGGGCCACCTGCCCCAGCACATGGGCGCGGTCCGGCATGTGGATGATCGACTCCAGGGCGATCACGGCGTCGAAGGAGGCCTCGGCGAACGGCAGGTCCGTCGCATCGGCGTGTTCGAAGCGGGCCCGGTCGGCCAGGCCGAGCCTGTCGGCCAGGGCGTTGGCCCGCTCGACCTGGCGTCCGCTCACCGAGATGCCGGTCACCTGGGCGCCGGTGCGCAGGGCGATCCTGTTGCCGGGCGCGCCGGTGCCGCAGCCGAGGTCGAGGACGCGGGAGCCGTGGCCGATGTTCAGCCGGTCGGTCATGAGGTCGGTCAGCCGGTCGGTCGCCTCGGCGAGCGGGACGAGGCTGTCCGGGGAGTCCCAGTAGCCGAAGTGCAGGCTCTCGCCCAGGGTGGCGCTGCCCAGGTCGGTGTAGCGGTCGTAGAGCCTGCCCACCTCGGCGGGGTCGGGGAGGAACGGGAGCGCGGGCTGCTGTGCCATCGGGCGCCTTCCTGGCTGGGGGCCGGCCGGAGTGCGGGGCCGGGACGGGAGAGCGGGGGCGGAGCGTCGGGTGCAGGGCGTCGGGGGCGGGGCGTCGGGGGCGGGGCGGGGCGTCAGGTGAGCCCGAGATCCTGGTAGACCGCGTCGGCGATCCGGACGATGCGTTCGCGGTGCCGCTCGTGCTCGACCTTGCCGTTCAGGTGGACGGCCAGCACCAGGCCGGCGTCCGGGTCGGCGAACGCGACGGCGGTCCACAGCCCGTCGTGGCCGAAGGAGCGGGGCGAGGCGTGGGTGCCGAAGCTGGTGTACGCGGGACCGAGGGTGCGGCATTCGAGCCGCAGGCCGAAGCCCCAGTCGGCGTTGCCGTAGCGGTCGTGCAGCCCGGTGCGGTGGCGGGCGGTCAGCGCGGCGACCGTGGTCGGCGCGAGGATCCGGCCGCCGGGCGCGGCACCCCCGGCCAGCAGCATCTCCAGCAGCAGCCCGAGATCGCCCAGCGGACCGCGGGTGTTGACCCCGGGCACGCAACGCGTGGTGGCACCGCGGGTCGACCAGAAGTACGTGGGCTGCGGGGTGTCGCCGAGGTTGCTGACGTGGATCAGCGGCAGCCGGTCGCCGTACGCGTCGTAGTCCTCCGGGGAGAGGTGGACCCTGGTGCGGTCCATCCCGCAGGGGCGCAGGATCTCCTGTTCGACGTACGCCGGGTAGTCCCGCCCGTCGATGGCGGGCAGCAGCCGGGCCAGCACGTACCAGGCCCACCACTGGCTGTAGTTGATGCCGGGACCGGCGCCGGCGGGGCCGGGTTCCACGACGGTGGCGAGGGCGCGGCGGAGCCGCTCGTCGTCCGGGCCGGTGACCACGCCGTGCAGCGGGTCCGCGCCGGTGGGCACCGGGCCGGTGTGGGTGAGCAGGTCCATCGAGGTGATCGCGGACTTGCCGGCGGTCCCGAACTCGGGCAGGTAGTGGGCCACCGGGAGGTGGGGGTCGAAGTCGCCCGCCTCCCAGAGCCGGCCGAGCGCGACCGAGAGCAGCGGCTTGGCGCAGCAGTACCAGAGCGGCGCCGAGCCGGCCGACATGGCGACCCCGGGGCGGGCCAGGCCGAGTCCGACGTCGGCCAGCGGCTTGCCGTGCAGCGAGGCGTAGAACTGCGCGCCGGGCGTCGAGGTGCCGACCTCGCGGCCCAGTTCGCGCAGGGTGCGCGGGAGGACGTCGGCGGCCCGGGCGACGGCGTCGACGTCGGCCGGGGCGGGGTCGGCGGTGCCCACCGGGACGGGTTCCGGACCGGCGGCGGGGGCGGCGCCCGGCGGCAGTGCGGCGGTGCCGGCCCGCAGGGCTGCGACCTGGCCGGCCCGGTCGCGCTGCAGCGCGGCGTCGACGAAGAACAGCAGGCTGAAGTTGCCGAGGACGGTGACGTCGCCGCGTTCCAGGATCTCCGCGCGGGCCCGGGCCGGGCCGAGCAGCAGGGTGTGGGCGGCGGCGTAGGGCAGGGTGAGCAGGAGTCCGGGCGGATCGCCGGCCGCCGCGGTCACCGCGAGCCGTCCGCCGGCGAGGTCCACCAGGAGGTCGGCCGCCGGGGCGGTGCCGGGCGGCGGGTCGGTGATCGCCAGGCGCAGGGCGACCGTGCTGCGCGGGGCCGGGTCGGGGGCGGCGAGCCGGCCGGCGGCGGCGAGCCAGTCCGGGGTGAGCAGGGCGGGGGCGGCGGTCGGCATCGGTCACCCCTCGCGGACGGGGACGGGGACACGGACGGGGACGGGGACCGGTGCGGGCGGCGCGGGCACCCGGGGGGCGACCTCCGCGGCGAACCTGCGCAGGCTCTCCGTCGCGGGGTAGTCGCGGAACCAGAGCAGGAACTCGCCCACCCCGGCCTCGGTGTACCGGGCGGCCCGCTCGACCAGCTGGTCCGGTGTCCCGTACAGGCTGCGGCGGGCGAGCAGATCGGGGTGGTGGCTCCAGAACACCACGACGTGCGGGGTGGAGAGCCAGCGGTCCCGCGCCACCCGGTCGTCGAAGACCCGGCCCTCGGCGACCAGCGCGTGCCGGACCTGTTCCGGGGCCAGGCCGAGCTCCTCCCGGCGGCGGCCGAAGGCCCGGATCGCGGCGGCGACCTGCTCGGGTTCGCCCTGCCACTGGACGGCGGCGCACTCCCGGACCGCGGCCTCGGGCAGCCGGGCGGCCGCGTCCGGTGCGGCGGCGTCCACCCGGACGGCCAGCGGGAGCCGCGGCTGGACCGGGACCGGTACCGCGTGCGCACCGGCGAGCGGGACGGCGGGGCCGGGCGCGTCGGTCCGGGTGCCGGACCACAGGGCCCGCAGGGCCTCGATGGTCTCGGCGAGCACGGGCGCGGGATCAGCCGCGAGGTCGGTCCCGGGGTGCGCCACGAGGTCGGCCGCGGGATCCGCCGCGGCCAGGGCGGTGCCGGGCACGGTGCCGGCCGCGACGTGCTCGGGGAGGGGTCCGGCGGTGGTCAGAGCGAGCGACAGCCGCCCCCCGGAGATGACGTCGGCGCAGGCGGCCTGTTTGGCGAGGACCACCGCGTTGCGGTGCGGCGGGCCCGCGGCCAGCAGGCCGAGCCGGATGCCGGGCAGGGTCGCGGCGAGCGCGCCGAGGGCGGTCCAGGCCTCGACCACCGGCTGTGCCTCGCGGCGCGGCAGGGTGTCGGTGCGGTCCTCCAGCCAGAGGGCGTGGTAGCCGCAGTCCCGGGCCAGCGCGGCGGTCTCGACGACGGTCCGCCAGGCTGCGGACCCGCCCAGGCCGGCCAGTTCGAGACCGGCGCCCTGCGGGGCCGCGACGCTCCAGCGCGGCGCCTGCGCCGCCCCGGCGCTCACCGGACACCCCCCTGCACCAGGGCGAGCAGGTCCGTCGGCCTGGCGAGCACGAAGTCGGGCTTCTCGTCGATGAGTTGATCGGTGGCGGTCTCGCCCCAGAGGGCTGCCGCGGTGGCGGTCCCGGCGGACCTCCCGCTCTGGATGTCGATCACCGCGTCGCCCACCATGACGGCGTCGCCGGGCTCGCTCGCGAGCCGGCGCAGTGCCTCCCGGACGATGTCCGGGGCCGGCTTGGGCCGGTCCACCTCGTCACTGCCGACGACGGTGTCCAGCAGCGGCAGCAGTCCGACCACCTCCAGGACGGTCCGCGCCCGGTCGCCGGACTTGCCGGTGGCGATCGCGGTCCGGACCTCCGACTCCCGGAGCCGCTTGAGCACCAGCGGCACGTCCGGGTACACCTCCACCTCGTGGATCAGCCGGTGGCTGGCCTCGACGAAGGGCCGCTCCATCCCTCCGGGCAGTCCCATCAGCCGCATGATGTCCGGGAAGTAGCGCCCCTGGTGGGTGCAGTACTCGTCGAACGGCGGCTCCCCGTCGCCCACGACCTCGCGGTAGGCCGCGGCGAACGCCTGGCGCATCACGCCGAAACTGTCGATGAGCACGCCGTCCAGATCGAACACCACGGTGGAAAATGCCTGATGCACCGTCATCTACTGCCGCTTCCTTGAGAGTTGGTCCGATCCGTCCGGACGGTGGGCTCGGCGGCGGGATCAGTTCGCGGCGACGACGTCCGCGAACACCTCGGCGAGCCGGTCGAGGACGGGGGTGTCGGCGAGCAGCACCCGGTGGTGCAGCCAGAGGCAGTCGGAGCCGATCTCCTCGGACACCGGGCAGCGCTTGGCGATCTCGTCGACGTCGCCGACGGCCGGCCCCTGGAAGTAGCCGGCGGTGCGGTAGACCGGCGGGAAGGCCACGAACGCGGGCACGCCGTGTTCGAGCAGCGCGTCCACCACGGCGAGCCGGCGATCGCGCGTGATGCCGGGGAGCCGGACCATCGCCATGTAGTGCGCCATGCGGTCGCAGCGCTCGTCGCGATCCTGCGGCACCACCCCGGGGATTGCGCCGAGCAGGGCGGCCAGGTGCCGCGAGCGCTCCTCCCGAAGGGTCACCTGCGCCTCCAGGCGCGAGAGTTGGCCGCGCAGCACGGTGGCGGAGAACTCGTTCATGCGGAAGTTGGAGCCCTGGGTGAGGTGGGCGTAGAGCCGGTCGCCCGGGGGGCGCCCGCAGCCGTGCCGCAGGTACGCCTCCCGGTGGGTCTCGTCGTCCGGCAGCAGCACGGCGCCGCCCTCGCCGGCCGTCATGAGCTTGCCGTTCTGGAAGCTGAACGCGGCGATCGAGCCGAGCTCGCCCACCCGGCTGCCGCGCCAGCGGGCCGAGTGCGCGTGCGCCGCATCCTGGAGGACCGCCACGCCGGTGGCGGCGGCGAGTTCCGCCAGTGCGTCCATGTCGGCCAGTTGCCCGGCCATGTGGACCGGCATGACCACCTTGGTCCGCGGGGTGACGAGCCGGGCGGCGGCCTCGACGTCCAGGTTGTAGGTGTCCGGCCGGACGTCGCACGGGACGGGCACGGCGCCGACCCGCTGGACGGCCAGCGAGGTGGCGATGAACGTGAAGGCCGGGACGATCACCTCGTCGCCCGGCCCGACGCCGAGCACCGACAGGGCCAGCTCCAGCGCGTGCGTGCCGTTGGTGGTCGCGATGGCGCGGTGGGCTCCGTGCAGATCGGCGAACTCCCTTTCGAAGCTGTCGACTTCACTGCCCCCGTTGCGCCACCAGCCCTCCTGCTCCAGGACGCGCAGAAGGCCCTCACGCTCCTCGACACCGTGCTGCGGCCAAGCGGGAAACGTCAAGGGCGACTGGACCGGAATGGATGACATGGGTCGGGCCTCTCGGTCGTGTGCGGCATGGGGGCAGGCCGCCGCACACGGGGGGCGACCCTGCTGCAAACCGGTCCGTCCGTCGGGCGGAGCCGCCGGACACCGGGTGTGACGCGACCCGCCGGACTGCCGCTCGGACGTGGGCGGGGCCACCGATCGAAAACCTCGGACCGGCCGGCCTCGGGCGTACTGCTCCGTGAGAAATGGCCGGCAGGGAGGGGGGTGGACAACCGTTCGCTCAGCCACGCAAATCATGGCCAGGTCATCCCGAACACGTCAACACCAAGCGTCCGACCGGGTTCGACGCCCATCGGCACCGGCGTTTTCCCGCCACCCGCCGACACGGTGTCGGACGACCGGGACGTCGCTGCGCAGAAACGCCCCGGGCTCCGTTCGCGACCGATCGTTCAGGCCGTCCGGACAGCAGGAAATGGCCAGAAGCACATGCCTGACGCGAAAAATACGTTCCCGTAAGGTGGTACGCCGCCGGGAAATGAACCATGCTCGGGAGCCTCGCCCCGCACGGCCCGCAGGCCGCTCCGGCCTGCTCCACCCGACCGCCCCCGGGGCCGGCCGCGCACATTCCGATCACTCCCGGTCGTTCACGAAGATCGATCGGAAACGCCGACGATCGTCGGCGATCATTCCCGCCGTCCTCCTCGCCTTCGCCGAAAGGACCCCCGCCGTGGAAGAGATCAAGGCCCGACTGCGCAAGGTTCTCGTGGACTCGCTCGAACTGTCCGTCGCGCCCTCCGAGATACCGGACCGCGGACTCGTCGAGGCCCTCGGACTCGATTCGATCAATACCATCGAGTTCCTCATCTGGGTGGAAAGCGAGTTCGGCGTGGAGATCGCCGACGAGGACCTTTCGATCAGACTGATCGACGATCTCGACCTCCTGGCGGAATACGTCCACGGCCGGACGTCCGGCATCGGAACCGGCGCCGGCACCGGCACCCCGGCCGCCTGAACCGGGGAGACGGCAGCCATGGCAGAGCGCGCCCTCGTCATCGGGCTCGACGGCATGCCCCGCACCCTGCTCGCCGAGCTCGCCGCCGACGGGGTCATGCCCCGCCTCGGCGCCCTGCTCGCCGAGGGGTACTGCGCCCCGCTGCGGGCCCCCGTCCCGGAGATCAGCTCCACCTCCTGGGCCACCTTCCTCACCGGCACCAACCCGGCACGGCACGGCATCTTCGGCTTCACCGACCTCGTCCCCGACGAGGGCTACCGGATCTGCTTCCCCAACCTGCTGCACCTGCGCGAACCCGCCCTCTGGGCACTCGCCTCCGCAGCCGGCCGCCGCACCGTCTGCCTCAACGTGCCGGGCACCTACCCGGCGCCCGCCGTCGACGGCGTGGTGGTCTCCGGCTTCGTCGCACCGCGCATCGAGAACGCCGTCACCCCCGGCCGCCTCCTCCCGGAGCTCAAGCGCTTCGCCTACGAGCTGGACGTCGAGGTGGGCGACGTCGCGGACGACCCGGCGGGCTTCCTGGCCCGCGCCGGACGCGCCCTCAGGGCCCGTACCGACGCCATGGTGCACGTCCTCACCCAGGAGCCGTGGGACCTCGGCATCGCGGTCCTCACCGAGACCGACCGGGTCCACCACTTCCTCTGGCGCGCCGTCGCCGACCCCGCCGACCCGCTGCACGGCGCGGTCCGCGACTTCTACCGCCTGGTCGACGACTGCGCCGGCCGGCTGGCCGACGTCTGCCGCCCCGACGAGGAGCTCTTCCTGGTCAGCGACCACGGATTCGGCCCCGTCGACCGGCAGTTCTACCTCAACGCCTGGCTGCGGGAGGCCGGCCACCTCGCCGACCTCGACACCACCGCGAAGCTCGCCGACCTCGACACCCGCAGCCACGCCTTCGCCCTCGACCCGGCCCGGATCTACCTCCACCGCAAGCACCGCTTCCCGCGCGGCGGCCTGACCGACACCGAGGCCGACGCGCTCGCCGACGAGATCGCCGACGAGCTGCTGCGGCTGCGCGGCGACGGCGTCCGCGTCGGCACCGACGTGGACGGCCCGCTCCTGGTCGCCGCGGTCCACCGCCCCGCGGAGCTCTACCACGGCCCACTGCTCGACCACGCCGCCGACCTGCTCGCCCTGCCCGCCGGGGGCGTGCAGCTGCGCGGCGCCTGGGGCGGCAGGGCGCCGCTGCGCACCGACACCCTGACCGGCACCCACACCCGCGACAACGCCCTGTTCTACCGGCGCGGCGCCGCCCCGCCGCCCGCCGCCCCGGGCGGCACCGGACCCGCCTCGCTGGACATGCTCGACGTCGCGCCGACCCTGCTCGCCGCCGTCGGGGTCCACCCGCTCGGGCTGGACGGCGCCGTCGTCCTCGGCGCCGGCGGAACGGCGCGGGCGACGTGACCCGGCGAAGCCGCCGGACGAGGGGGAGGTGCGGGCGCCCATGAGCCGGATCCTGCTGCTCAACGGCCCCAACCTCGGCACCCTCGGCACCCGGCAACCCGAGATCTACGGCACCACCACCCTCGCCGAGATCGAGGCCGCCGTCGCCGAGGAGGCCGCCGTCCGCGACTGGAAGGTCGTCTCCGCGCAGCACAACGGGGAGGGCGAGCTGATCGACGCCCTGCAACGGCACGGCGACGTGGCGGGCGCGGTGGTCAACCCGGGCGCCCTGATGATCGCGGGCTGGGGCCTGCGCGACGCGCTCGCCGACTTCGGCCCGCCCTGGATCGAAGTGCACCTGTCCAACGTCTGGGCCCGCGAGAGCTTCCGCCACACCTCGGTGACGGCGCCGCTGGCCGCCGGCGTGGTGATGGGCATGGGGGCGCTCGGCTACCGCGTCGCCGCCCGCTCGCTCACCCTGCTGGTGCCCGCCGACCACACCTTCGGCCACCCCGACAACAGCCCCGCCGACAGCCCCTCCGACCGCCCCTGCGACCGCCCCGACGACAAGGCCCAGGCCGTCCTCGGACCGACTCCCTGAGGGAGAACCAGATGCCCCACCCCGGCCGGGTGGCCGTGATCGGACTCGACTCGGCGACCCCGCAGTTGCTGTTCGACCGGTTCGCCGACGACATGCCCGTCCTGACCGCGCTGCGCCGGCGCTCCCTGTGGGGCCCCATGCGCAGCGTCGACCCGCCCATCACCATGCCCGCCTGGTCCTGCATGATGTCCGGCCGCACCCCGGGGGAACTCGGCGTCTACGGCTTCCGCGACCGCGCCGCCCACGACTACGGCCCGCTCGCCTTCGCCACCTCCCACAGCATCCGGGCGCCCCGGATCTGGGACGAGATGACCGCCGCCGGCCGCGACAGCGTCGTCCTGGGCGTCCCCGGCACCTACCCGACCACCCCGATCCGGGGCGCCATGGTCTCCTGCTTCCTCGCCCCCTCCACGCGGGCCCAGTACACCTCCCCGCCCGGACTGCGCGACGAGATCGAGAAGCTCACCGGCGGGTACGCGCTCGACGTCGAGAACTTCCGCTCGCCCGAACTCGCCCGGGTCTCCCAGCAGATCTTCGACCTGAGCGAGCAGCGCTTCCAGGTCGCCCGGCACCTCGCCACCACCCAGGACTGGGAGTTCCTCTCCTTCGTCGACATGGGACCGGACCGGCTCCACCACGGCTTCTGGAAGTACTGCGACCCCGAGCACCCCCGGCACGAGCCCGGCAATCCCTACATCGACCTCTTCCGCGACTACTACCGGGCGCTGGACCGGCACATCGGCGAGTTCCTGGCCTGCCTGCCCGAGAACACCACCGTCCTGGTGGTGTCCGACCACGGCGCCCAGCCGATGGTCGGCGGACTCTTCATCAACGAGTGGCTGCGCAAGGAGGGTCTGCTCGTCCTCGCCACGGAGCCTGCCGGGCCCACCCCGATGGCCAAGGCGGACGTCGACTGGAAACGCACCACCGCCTGGGCGGAGGGCGGCTACTACGGCCGGATCTTCCTCAACGTCGAGGGCCGCGAACCGCACGGCACCGTGCCCGCGGGCGAGTACCAGGACACCCTCGACCGGATCGCGACCGCCCTGGAGCTCCTGCCCGACGACGCCGGACAGCCGATGGGCACCCGGGCCCTGCGCCCCGACCAGCTCTACCCCGAGGTCAACGGCATCGCCCCCGACCTGCTCGTCTACGTGGGCAACCTGCGGTGGCGCGCACTCGCCACGCTCGGCATGGGCCAGGGGCTGTACACCACGGAGAACGACACCGGCCCGGACCACGCCAACCACGGGGACACCGGGGTCTTCCTGCTCGACTCCCCCGGTGTCACGCCGGGCCGGGCCGACGGCCTCTCGATCTACGACGTCGCGCCCGCGCTGCGGGAGCTGCTCGGGCTGCCCGGCGGGCGGCTGCCGCACTGACGGCGGACACCCGAACGCCCCTCCGACGTTCCCGGGAGGGGCGTTCGGGTGTCCGGGTGTTCGGGGCGGGTCCGGGAAGGCCGCGGGACGGCCGGTCCGGAAAGGACCCGGGAAGGCCGCGGGACGGCACCGGACGGGGTGCCCGGGGGTTCCGGAGGCCGGGGCGCCGGTCAGCCGTCCGCCGCCCCGCGGGCCAGCAGCAGCGCCCCGTGCAGCGAGGCCCGGGCCCCGCAGCGCGCCCGGCGGACGGCCGGCGGGGCGACCCCGGGCCGGGCCAGCCGGCGGACCTCCCGCCGCACCGCTCCGACCAGCCCCGGGACCCCGTGTCCGAACCCGCCGCCCAGCCGCACCTCGGCGCACTGGAGCAGCTCCCCGAGGTTGACCACCGCGACGGCCAGCGCCGCCGCCGTCTCCCGCAGCGGTCCGAGCGCCCAGGCCCGGCCCTCCGCGAGCCCGGCCCGGAACTCCGCCGGGCCGACCGGCGCACCCCGGGCCGCGGCGGCCCGGGCCAGCGTCGCCG